>JBFZDU010000321.1:0-6781 GCA_041307205.1 Gammaproteobacteria bacterium
AGGTTGGCCGGGCAGAGCACCGTGCGCATGGTGCCGATCAACTCCAGCAACTTGCCGTTGCGAATCCGGTAATAGATCCGGTTCGCCTCCTTGCGGGAGGTGACGATGTTCTTGTTGCGCAACTGCTCCAGGTGCTGGGAGATGTTGCTCTGCGAGGTGCCGGTCTGATCTACGATCTCGCCCACCGACAACTCACGGTCACCCAGGGTGCACAGGATCTTCCAGCGCAGCGGGTGGGCCATGGCCTTGAGGGCATTGGCCGTGATGGTGGGATCCTCGTCGTCCGGGATCTGCAGGTCCTGCGGTTCGGTCATCTTCGACTCCAGGTTGCGATGGGCGCGCTGCCACCAGGCCGCTAGGCCTCGGCTGCCGCCCCCTCATCCACTTTCCGATAGCCCGACATGTTCTTGGCAATGCAGATGATGTCCTGCACTGCGCCGTCCGGTCCGGTGACGGCGGTACGGGAAAACAGGATCGGCACCCGGCGCCCGTCCTTGGCAAGGAAAGCCGCATCGATCTCGCGCAAGGCGCCGGAACGAATGATGGCCTCCAGCCAGGTCCCCATGAAGGCGCCCGCCTGGTCCTCGCCTTCCTCCTCGAATACGTCGCCGATGGACATGCCCTGCAGTTCCTCCGGCCGATACCCGAGCATGGCGCAGGCCGCCGGGTTGGCCAGGCGAATCACGCCATCGGGGGCCAGCAGGAACAGTGCCTCGCCCATGTACTCGATGACGTTCTCCAGGTGCTGCTTGGCCTGGTGCAGTTCGGCAGTGCGCTCGGCCACCTTGTCTTCGAGAATACGGTTGAGCTGCCGCTCTTTTTCGATCAGGCGGAAGTAGGTGCTGATCTTGTTCAGCAACTGGTCGTCGTCGATGGGCTTGAGCAGGTAGTCCGCGGCGCCGACTTCGTAGCCCTTCTGCTGGAATTCCTGGGTCTTGAACGCGGCGGTGAGGAAGATGATCGGGATATCGCGCGTCTTCTTGCGAATCTTGAGCATCTGCGCAGTCTGAAAGCCGTCCACTTCCGGCATCTGCACGTCCAGCATGATCAGGTCGATGTCGGGGTGCTGCAGCGCCAGGGCCAGCGCCTCCTCGCCACCGCGGGCTTCGAGGATCTCCACGTCGGTATGCTGCTGCACCAGCGTGCGCAGGGTGAAAAGATTGTGCGCGTTGTCATCGACGATGAGCAGCTTGAACCCGGCGTAGCGCTTCATGGCCGATTATCAGGCCCCCAGCTGCTGGGCAATCGCGTCACGCAAGGCCGCGAGATCGAGCGGGTGGGAGAGGCAGGCATCCGCTGTGCTGGTTCGGCAAGCATCCAGGGCGTCGGCAGAAACCAGGCCAATCAGGGCCACCTGCTGGGGTCGGGCGTGTTGACGCATCGCACGGATCCTAGCATAGGCGCTGGGGTCGGACACTTCGCCGCTCACCAGCACCAGGGCGATGCCGTCCTCGTCGAGGGATTCGAGCGCTTCCTGGGTGTCGCCGGCAGCCACCACGTCCAGGCCCCAGTGTTCCAGCACCTGGGTGAGATACAGCAGCCGCCGCATATCGGCTTCCACCACCAGCACGCGCGCACCACCGAAATCGGCACCCGGCACCTGCTCCTCGGGCTCGGCCGCGGCCACATCCTCGACCGGCGGCGCCGCCGGGCGCGCCTCCCCGGCAAGGCACTCGCAATCGCCCGGCAGCAGCAGCGCGAACTCCGCCCCGGCGCCGACGGCACTGCGCACCTGGATCTCGCCGCCCAACAACGCGGCCAGTTCCTGGCTGATGGTAAGGCCCAGCCCGGTACCGCCGTAGCGCCGGCTGGTGGACCCGTCCGCCTGCTTGAAGGCCTCGAAAATGACGCCGTGTTTGTCCGCCGGGATACCGATCCCGGTGTCGCGCACCGCGATGCGCACCGCGTATGGCGGCGCGGCCGGCTGCAGCACCACCTGCGCCCCGCCCTGTTCAGTGAATTTGACCGCATTGCCGAGGAAGTTTTTCAGGATCTGGCGCAGCTTGTCCGGGTCGGTGCGCACCAGCTGCGGGGCATTCGGCACGATCTCCAGCTCCAGGGACAGGCCGCGATCTTCGAACTGCGGACGCAGCAGCACCACCAGGTCCTGCAACAGTCGCGGCAGATCCGTCTGGGCACTCTGCAACACCAGGCCGCCGGCCTCGATGCGCGACAGGTCGAGGATGTCGTCGATCAGGGCGCGCAGATCCTGGCTGGCCTCATGGATCACCTTGGCGCGCTGGCTGGCGGCCGCGGGCAGGCCGGCATCGTCCGCCGCGAGCATCTTGGACAGCAGCAGTATGGAATTGAGCGGGGTGCGCAGTTCGTGGCTGACATTCGCCAGGAACTCCGACTTGTAGCGGTTCGTTTGCTCTAGTTCACGGGCATGGGCACGCAGGTTGCGGCTGTTGCGGGCATGCGCCTCGCCGAGCTGCGTGAGACTCTCGCCGAGCTGGCGCAGCTCGCGGGTGCCGCGCCAGTCGAATTCGACCACTTCGTCCTGCTGCAGCATGCGGCGAATTCCGTCGAGCAGCTCGCTGCCGAAGCGTTCGGCCCGCGCCGCGAAGCCGCGCGCCACCAGCAGCGTGGTCAACATTAACAGCAACAGCACCCCCAGCACCCGCACCATCAATGCGGTCTGGAAGGTCTGCAGCGGCTTGATATTGACGTGGCGCGCCACCCACAAGGGCCGGTCGTCGCTGGTGCGTAACAGCGGCACCCAGATCAGGGGCTCGTCACCCCCCCAGAGCACGATTTTGCCCTCGGCAAAGCGCTCGCGCAGTCCCGGAAAACTGTCGAAGGCATTGCCTGGCCGCACCGGCAGGCCGGGCGCCTGCAGATAGTTGCCGTTGTCACGCACCCACAGGGTGTCGGGGTCGCGCCGCGCCAGGCCGCCAATGTCGAGCGTCACCGCCACCACCCCGATCGCCTCACCGGCATCCTTGGGCACGATCGCGGCGAGCAGCTGCAGGGTCAGGACCCGGGAGGGATCGGTAGCCGCCACGTCGACCCGCACCGGCGTCGGCAGCACCCCGGGCAGGCCGCGCTCGAGCACCGTCGCCAGCAGGTCCTGCGGCGGGTACGGCGGCTGGGTCGTGGTGGGGCTCCAAGTGTGCTCTATGGGATCGCGCTCCAGCCAAAACCGCGCCACTCCCTGCTCGTCCAGGAAGCTGATATGGATGATGTCCAGTTGATCGGCCAGGATGCGGTTGATCCAGTCCGTGTAGCGGCCGCGCTCCAGGTCGATCTGGTCCTGGTCCAACTCGCCCCCGGTACCCATCACCGCCCCCGGCTCGGGCAGCTTGGCCAGCAGGCGCACCGTCTCGTAGCGGCTGGCCAGGTGCTGATCGAGGTCGCGGAAGTCGGCCCGCAGGTCCTGCAGAAAGGCGTGCTGGTAGAACATCCCGACCCGCTCCAGCACCAGCGGCAGATTGATCGCGACCGCCAGCAGCAGCGGCGCCAGGCCGATCAGGACCAGGACCAGCAGCAGTCGGGTGCGCAGCGCCAGGACCATGCGGAACTCGTTACAGATGGAGTTCCGGCAAGCTTACCCGATTACAATCGGCCCAACCCGTACCAGGCCGATCGCCATGGACCGCCCCGACCATCCCCCGATCCGACCCGCCGAAGCGTTGGCGCACGTCCGCACGCTGCTCGCCAAGCAGGCCGTCGAGCGCGATCTGGCCGCACGCAGCGCCGGCCCCCGGCATGACCTGCAGCACGATCTGCTGCTGCGCCAACAGCGCGGCACCCTGTGGCGCGAGATCAACCAGCTGCACCCCGCCGACATCGCGTTCGTGCTGGAAAACCTGCCGCTCGCCGAACGCGGCCAGGTTTGGGAGCAGGTGGCCCCCCGGCATGACGGCGCGGTGCTGCTGGAGGCAAGCGACGCGGTGCGCAGCAGCCTGCTCGCGCACATGGACCCCCAGGAAATGGTGGACGCCGCGGGGCATCTCGGCTCCGACGAGATCGCCGACCTGGTGCCGGACCTGCCGGACGACGTCGTTCCCACCCTGCTGCAAAGGTTGACGCCCGAGGATCGCGCGCGCGTGCAATCCGCGCTCGACTTCCCGACCGGCAGCGTCGGCGCCCTGATGGACTTCGAGCTGGCCGCGGTGCGCGACGACGTGAACCTCGACGTGGTGCTGCGCTGGCTGCGGCGCCGCGGCAGCCTGCCGGAGGGGGTCAACAGCCTGCCGGTGGTCGACCGCGCGGGCAGGCTGCAGGGCATGCTGCCGCTCGAACAGCTGCTCACCCGCCCCGGCGACGTAGCGGTGCACCGCGCCATGCAGGCCAAGCCCGTCAGCTTCCACACCAGCGACTCGGCCACCGAGGCCGCCAGCGCCTTCGAGCGCTACGACCTGATCGCCGCGCCGGTCGTGAACGTGCATCATCAGCTGGTGGGGCTGCTGAAGGTGGACGCGGTGCTGGACCATATCCAGGCGGTCAGCCAGCAAGGGCTGCTCAGCCAGGTCGGTCTGCGCGAACAGGAGGACCTGTTTGCGCCGGTCTGGCGCTCGGCCCGCAACCGCGGCCTGTGGCTGGCGCTCAACCTGGTGACGGCCTTTGTCGCGTCGCGGGTGATCGGGCAGTTCGAACACACCATCGCGCAATTCGTGGCGCTCGCCGCCCTGATGCCGATCGTCGCCGCGGTAGGCGGCAACACCGGCAACCAGACCCTGGCACTGATGATCCGCGGCTATGCCCTGGGGCAGATCGTCGCCGGCAGCTTCCGCCGCCTGTTGATCAAGGAGGCCGCTGTGGGCCTGGTCAACGGCCTGCTGTGGGGCGGGCTGATGGCGCTGGTGACCCTGCTACTCTACCGCACGCCGACCTTGGCACTGATCATGTTCGGCGCCATGACCATCAACCTGACCCTGGCGTCACTGGCCGGTGTGCTGACGCCCACGCTGCTGCGCCGGTTCGGGCAGGACCCGGCCTACGGCAGCTCGGTACTGGTCACCGGCCTGACCGACAGCCTGGGCTTCTTCCTGTTCCTGGGGCTCGCCGCGGCGTTCCTCGGCGATTGAAGCGCGCCATGAACGGCGACGCGCTGGGGCTGCAGGTCCTCTACCGCGATGAATTCTACGTCGCCGTGCAGAAACCGGCCGGGATGCTGGTGCACCGCACCGGGCTGGCCACCCGCGCGACCCGGTTTGCAGTGCAGGAACTGCGCGACCAACTGGGTCGGCACGTCCACCCGGTGCACCGGCTCGACCGCGCCACCGCCGGGGTGCTGCTGTTCGCCCTCACCCCCGAGGCCGCCCAACGGCTGGGCGCGGCCTTTATGGCGAACACAGTACACAAGACCTACCTCGCCGTGGTGCGCGGCTGGGTCGCGGCGGAAGGCGTGATCGACCACCCGGTGCAGGACCGCGATCGCGGCGACACCGCCCGGGACGCCCGCACCCACTTCCGGCGGCTCGGTCGGATCGAACTCCCGGTGGCGGTCGACCGCTATCCCAGCAGCCGCTACAGCCTGGTCGAGATCCATCCCCAGACCGGCCGGCGCCACCAGATCCGCCAGCACTTCAAGCACATCTTTCACCCGCTGATCGGCGACACCAGCTACGGCAACGGCCGCCACAACCGATACTTCCGCGAATCCTTCGGGGTACACCGGCTGCTGCTGGAGGCCCGAGCCCTGGAATTCATGCACCCTTACCGGGCCGAGCGACTGCGCATCGAGAGTTGCCCGGACGCGACCTGGATCCGCGTAGCGAACCTGTTCACCGCTTCGGTTGCGAACGATCGGGACGCCCCGCCTGGGCCGAACGTCGTCACAGCCCCTTGACCAGTTCCAGCACCGCTTCGGCGTGGCCCTTGGGCTTGACGTCGTAGATGGCATGGCGCACCACGCCAGCACTATCGACCACGAAGGTCGAGCGGACTATGCCCATGCGCCTCTCGCCGTTCTTCTCCTTCTCCTGCCAAACCCCGTAGGCCTCGCACAACTGACCTTCGACATCGGCCACCAGCTGGATGGTCAGGCCATACTTGTCACGAAACGCCGCGTGGCTAACGCAATTGTCCTTGCTCACCCCGATCACGGCACAGCCGGCCGCCGCGAAGTCCTCGCTCAGATCGCTGAATTCCTGCGCCTCCAGGGTGCAGCCCGGGGTATCGTCCTTGGGGTAGAAATACAGCACGTAGGGCCGCCCGGCGAGTTCCGCGGTGTTGAACATGCGCATGTCGGCATCGGGTATATCGAACTCGGGGGCCTGGTCACCGGCAGTGATCATCGTCACTTCTCCTCCTCATCGTCCGTCGTTTTTTTGCGGTGGGCCTGGCAGCCCGTCCCAGCGCCCGCACCCCTACCCGCTCGCACGGTAGCGGCACCAGCGCGCCGCTGTGAGGGGTTTCACGCCAAGCGCCTGCGAATTAAGGCAGGCGCCCGCAGGGGCGTCAACCTGGGATCAGCCCGGCTGCTTTCACCCGGGGACCAGCAGAATGTGCAAGCTGCGCGGACCGTGCGCACCGAGCTGGATGGTTTGTTCGACGTCGGCGGTACGCGAGGGGCCGGTGATCAGGTTCACGGCCCGCGGCGGGGTGGCATCGAGTAGCGCCCAGGCATCCTCGAGGTGGCGCACGATCTGCGCCGGATCCAGCACCAGGATCTGGTGCTCCGGCAGGAAATTGAGCCGGGTCGGGGTGTCCGGGCCCGAGCACAGCAACAGGCTGCCGGTTTCCGCCACCCCGGCGCGGGCCCGGCTCACGGCCAGGGCGGCACGTCCGTCCGTGGTCCCGACCTGCACCGCCAGGGACTCCGGCCAGTAGATCG
>JBFZDU010000322.1:0-2756 GCA_041307205.1 Gammaproteobacteria bacterium
GCCGCGTGCATTCAAGCCTGCCAGCAGCGTGGTCGTGTAGTAGTTGACGTTGCCATTGTCCGCCGCTTTGCAAAGGCCGGCCTGGATTTCGGAGACGCTGGAACCGTAGGACGCTTCAGAAGCGGCTGCATTCAGGATGGCGGCAATGTAATGGCACACATCGGCATATTCGGTGGAAATGTCATTGCCATTTCCGCCAATCGCCTTCAGCAGGATGTCGAGCAAGTACTCGCCCGCACCCACCTTGGTGAAAGGGTTGGCGCAGGTAGTGGGCAGAATGGCTGCCAGCATAGTCCCGCCGGCCGAGGTCCATTGCTGGCATTTGCCGCGATCGTTCGATTGACTGCATTGGCCTGGCGAATATATGCGCCAGGCTTCCGGATTGTTTTTCCAGAAGCCCGGCGTACAGCCATAACCATCGCAACGCGGGTCTCGTCGTCCCGGAGAAGTATTTCCAGACATGAAGCCAGAAACTGAACATGCCAAAGCCGGGCGCGCCACCAAAGAGGCAATAACTGGGGTGGCCAAGGCGGCCTTGTTCAGGCGACGGCGAACATGATCCACGGGCTTCGCCCCTTCCTTGGTCTGTGGGTCGATGGATTCAGGCAGATCGGATTTGTTCATGAAGGACTCCGGCCCAGATATTCAGTAAGCTATGTACCAAATCATAGCAAGAAAGATGCCTTGATCAGAGGTATGCCTCAAAGTCCTTGTGTGGAGCGGGGTTGGGGGCGTCGAGTCAGGGGTTTCGAAACCGCGTGTAAAGTTTTTCGACAGCTATGGATGGGGGCTACGGTCTACCGTCGACTGGGTGGCGAGATGGCCGAGTGTCACACGGTCCAATCCGGCCAGATCCTTGAGCGTGGTGACTTCGGAGAACCCGGCTTGTCGTAAAAGCGCGCGACAGGCGGCGCCTTGATCATAGCCATGTTCCAGCAACAGTCTGCCCCCGGGCTTGAGGTGGAGGCCGGCCGCGGCAGCCAGGTGGCGCAAATCGTCAAGGCCATCAACGCCGGCGGCCAATGCTGTTGGTGGCTCGAAGCGTACATCGCCACGTGTCAGATGCGGATCGGCCGTCGCGATGTAGGGCGGGTTGCTGACAATAAGATCGAAACGTCGCCCGGCGAGTCCATTGAACCAGTCGCTGGTCAAGAACTCGACATGTGCGCTGAGAATCCCGGCATTGCGTTGGGCGATCCCGAGTGCTGCTGCGAAGCGGTCCACCGCTGTGATGCGTGCGAAAGGACGTTCAAGCGCCAGCGTAATCGCAATGCAGCCACTGCCGGTACCCAAGTCGAGCACCTCCACTGGCTGGAGTGGGGGGGTATGTGCCAGCGCCAGTTCGACCAGCAATTCGGTATCGGGGCGCGGGATCAGGACCTCGGGCGAGACCTGGAACGAACGCCCATAGAACTCGCGAGTTTCAACCAAGTAGGCGACGGGTTCACCCGCCAGCCTGCGAGTCAGCAGTGCCTCGAATTCTACCGCTTGCCTTTCCGTCAAGGGGTCGCTGTCATGCGCGATCAGCCAGGCGCGGTCGACTTGCCAGGCATGGGCGGCGAGTACCTGGGCTTCCAGGCGGGCTTCGCGTTTTGCCAGCCCCAATACGTCTGCAATTCGTTTCGTGGCAGCCTCTAGACAGGCGGCGACCGTCACCACCTCAGCCTTCACCGGACAGCGTCGCCAGCAGTTCCGCCTGATGCTCCGCCGCCAGCGCATCCAGCAGTTCGGTCAGGTCGCCGTCCATCATCGCGTCGATCTTGTACAGGGTTAGGTTGATGCGGTGGTCGGTGATGCGGCCCTGCGGGAAGTTGTAGGTACGGATGCGGTCGGAGCGGTCGCCGCTGCCGATCAGGCTCTTGCGGGTGCTAGCCTCCGCGGCCTGCTGCTGCTGCAACTGGCGGTCCTTCAGGCGCGCCGCCAGCACGCTCATCGCCTGGGCGCGGTTGCGGTGCTGCGAGCGGTCGTCCTGGCATTCGACCACGAGGCCGGTGGGCAGGTGGGTGATGCGCACCGCGGAGTCGGTCTTGTTGATGTGCTGGCCGCCGGCGCCGGAGGCGCGGTAGGTGTCGATGCGCAGGTCAGCCGGGTTGATGTCGACTTCGCCGACCTCGTCGGCTTCCGGCATCACCGCCACGGTGCAGGCCGAGGTGTGGATGCGGCCCTGCGATTCGGTTTCCGGCACGCGCTGCACGCGGTGGCCGCCGGATTCGAACTTCAGCCGCGAGTACGCGCCGTGGCCGACGATGCGGACGATGGCTTCCTTGTAGCCGCCGACCTCGCCGGGGTTTTCCGACACCACCTCGACGCGCCACCCGCAGCGCTCGGCGTAACGCGTGTACATGCGCAGCAGATCGCCGGCGAACAGCGCCGACTCGTCGCCGCCGGTGCCGGCACGGATCTCGAGGAAGATGTTGCGCTCATCGTTGGGGTCCTTCGGCAGCAGGGCGGTCTGCAACTCGGTTTCCAGTCGCTCGATCTTGGCGGCGCTGTCGTCGAGCTCGGCCTCGGCGAGTTCGCGCATGTCCGGGTCGGCCAGCATTTCCTGTGCGGCACGCTGGTCGGCCTCGACCTGTCGGTACTTGCGGTACAAGGCCACCACCGGGGTGAGGTCGGCGTGCTCGCGGGTGAGCTTGCGGTAGGAGTCCATGTCGCCCGCGATCTCGGGCTGCGACAGCAGGGCGTCAAGTTCCTCAAGTCGCTCGTCGGCGCGAGCGAGCTTGTCGGCGAGACTGGCCTTCATTCGTGGTGCAGCC
>JBFZDU010000323.1:0-25453 GCA_041307205.1 Gammaproteobacteria bacterium
CCTGGTAGTGCACCGCCTTGGCCCACCAACCAAGCGCCTGGGCGCCCAGCCGGCTGTCCAGGGCGTGGGCGCCGAACGCCCCCAGGGCGACAGTCAGGAAGCCGAACAGGGTAGCGAGCAGCAGCAGGCGTCTGGCCATCAATGCAGGTCCAGCCGCCCGAGTTCGTCCAGAATGCCGCGCAGCAGCTGTTGGCCGCGCGGACTCAGGCCCTTGCACAGGCGGTCCGGGTCGCGCTCGCCGTTGATCAGTGGGCGGATGCGCCCGGCCAGCTGGGTCATGTCGCCGCCGACCTTGCTCATCTGCTCGGCCATGTTGCCGACCAGCAGCAGGGCCTGGGCATTTCCGGTGGCGGCGGCATGGATCATGTGCGCCAACCCCGGGGCTGCCAGGGTGGCATCCGCTGCCTGCTGGGGGTCGGGCAGGCTGGCCGGGTCCTGCAGACCGCGCAGTACCGCGGCGGCAATGGCCCGGTCTTCGTCGTCCAGACCCTTGAGGACACCGGCATCGCGCCGGCCGCCCAGCATGCTGCGCAGGGCGCCGACCAGGATCCCCCAACCGTTGTCGGCCGCGCCGCGCAGCAGGGTGTCGAGGTCGCGGCGCCGCTCCGCATTGCCGGCCAGTTCTACGACTTGGCGGATGAAGGCGGCGTGCGTAGCGACGATCTGCTGGTGTCGGTCGGGTAGGGGCATCGGGTCGCTGTCGGTCTGGGGACGCCCTATTCTAACCCGGCGCCTGGCGACCGCAGCCGCGGTGCCGACCGGGCACACAGCGCCGGCCGGCGTCCCAGGAGGCTCAGGCTTCGCCCCGCACCACGTCGTATTCGCGGCACCCGGAGAAAGAGTCCAGCACCGCGGCATAGCGGGTCAGGCGCAGGCGCCCCGTAAACGACCGGCTAAGGTGCTGATGAGGGCGCGCGCGGGTCGGGCCGTCGCAGGCTACCCCGGGCACGATCTGGTGATCACACACCGCACAGAATTTCGATTCCTTGTCCACGTTCGTCTCCACCCCGTTCCGGGGTCATCCGCAATTCGGTTCCCCCGTTAAATTTGTCGGAGCGGGGGCGCGCAACTTTAGGGGGATATCCCCGTATTCGTGCCGAAACAGACCAAGATCGTTTCGCCCGGTTCCCGGGGCCGGGGCGCGGGGGCCGGCATTGTGCACCCTGTCGCAGTTTTTGGCGATGGCCTGGACACCCGGCCGGTTGGCAGCGGGGCAAGGGTCCGCTTGCGCCGACTCCGGGCGAAGGCAGTAAGCTGTGCGCCTCTTCCTCCTGTGTGAGCCCTGGCGATGTCCGACAAAGCGATCCTGAGCTTCGACGGTGTGCAGTACGAGTTCCCGATAGTGACCGGCGCGGAGGGCGAGCGGGCCATAGATATTCGCGACTTGCGCAGTCGCACCGGCTACATCACCCTGGATCCGGGCTTCGGCAACACCGGCAGTTGCCGCAGTGACATCACCTTCATCGACGGCGAACGCGGCATCCTGCGTTATCGCGGGATCCCGATCGAGCAGTTCGCCGATTCGCCCAATTTCGTCGAGGTGGCCTGGCTGCTGATCTTCGGCCGCCTGCCCACGGTCGAGGAGTACTCGGGCTTTGCCGCGGACCTGACGCGGCATGCCAACCTGGACGAGGGTATGAAACACCACTTCGAGGGCTTTCCGCGGGCCGCACCGCCGATGGCCATTCTCTCGGCCATGATCAATGCACTGTCCTGCTTCCACCCCGAACTGCACGAGCTGGACGATGCCGAACAGTTCCGGATGGCGGCGGCGCGACTGATCAGCAAGATCCGCACGATCGCGGCCTACGCCTACCGCCACTCGGTCGGTCGGCCCTACAACTACCCCGATCCGCGGCTGCGCTACGTGTCGAATTTCCTGCACATGATGTTCTCGGAGCCGTTCGCCCAGTACGTCTGCGACGAGACGGCGCGTGACGCTTTGAACCTGGTGCTGATCCTGCACGCCGATCACGAGCAGAACTGCTCGACCTCGACGGTGCGGATGGTCGGATCGAGCCAGGCCAACCTGTTCGCCTCCTGTGCCGCCGGCGTCTGTGCCCTGTGGGGGCCGCTGCACGGCGGGGCCAACGTCGAGGTGCTGACCATGCTGGAGCAGATCCACCGCGGCAACGTCACGCCCGAGGAGTACGTGCGCCTGGCGAAGGACAAGGACAGCAAAGTGCGACTGATGGGCTTCGGCCACCGCGTCTACAAGAATTTCGATCCGCGCGCCAAGCTGCTGGGCCGGGTTGCAGAGCGCCTGTTGGCGCGCTTGGGTAAACCGGATCCACTGTTGGAGATCGCCCGGCGGCTCGAAGCCATCGCCCTGGAGGATCCGTATTTTGTCGAGCGCAAACTCTACCCGAACGTGGATTTCTACAGTGGCATCATCCTGCGCGCCATCGGCATTCCCACCGACATGTTCACCGTGATGTTTGCCATCGGGCGTCTGCCCGGCTGGATCGCCCATTGGTGGGAGCAGCATCAGGATCCTGCCAACCGCATTTCCCGCCCGCGCCAGATCTACACCGGCCACGGCCTTAGCGACTACACGCCCATCGGTAATCGCAGCTGAGCGCCGGGTGGCCGTTTGTGCCGGGAGGGGTTGCTGCGGCCGCCCTGGCTTAGACTATTGCCCGCAAACCACCAAGCCGCCGCGGGGGGCGTATGGAACAACTGGACCTCAGCACTCACTTCAGCCCGACGGCGTGGCAGCGCATCCGCGCACTCGCCGATACGCTGCCCACGCCATTTCTGGTGGTCGACCTGGAACGGGTGCGCGCCAAGTTTGCGGAGCTGCGTGCCGGCTTTCCGCAGGCTGCGGTCTATTACGCGGTCAAGGCCAACCCCGCGCCAGAGATCCTGCGCCTGCTGGCGGACCTGGGCGCGTCGTTCGACATCGCCTCGCGCTACGAACTCGACCGGGTGCTGGAACTCGGGGTGGGGCCGGAGCGCATCAGCTATGGCAATACCATCAAGAAGGCCGTGGACGTGGCCTATGCCTATGCTTGCGGGGTGCGGTTGTTCGCCACCGATTCGGAGATGGACGTGCGGCGTATTGCCGAGCATGCCCCGGGTGCCGAGGTTTACGTACGGATCCTGACCGAGGGCACCGAGACGGCCGACTGGCCACTGTCGCGCAAGTTTGGCTGCCAGACCGAGATGGCGGCCGAGCTGATGGTGCTCGCACAGGAATTGGGCCTGCAACCCTGCGGAATTTCGTTCCATGTTGGCTCGCAGCAGCGCGACCTGGGGCCCTGGGACGCGGCCATCGCCAAGGTGAAATTCATCGCCGACCGCTTGGCGTTGCACGGTATCCGGCTGCGCAAGATCAATCTGGGGGGCGGCTTGCCGGCCAACTATGTCACCCGTACCCATGACATCCCGCACTACTGTGCCGAGATCAATCACTTCCTGCGCGAGGACTTCGGCGACATTCTGCCGCAGATCATGCTGGAGCCCGGTCGGTCGCTGGTCGGCGATGCCGGCGTGTTGGTGAGCGAAGTGGTGCTGGTGTCACGCAAGGCGCGCTACGGGCTGCACCGCTGGGTGTACACCGATGTCGGCACCTTCAACGGACTGATCGAGACCCTGGGCGAGTCGATCAAGTACCCGATCTATTGCGAGCGCTGCGAGAGGCCGGGCGAGGAGTTCGAAGAGGCGGTGTTGGCGGGGCCGACCTGCGACAGCATGGACGTGATGTACGAGGACCATAAATACCAGTTGCCCTTGTCGCTGGAGGCCGGCGATCGCCTGTACTGGCTTACCACCGGCGCCTATACGACCAGCTACAGCTCGATCGAATTCAACGGGTTCCCACCCTTGCGGGCCTATTACGTCTAGGCCGGATCAGAACCGGAGCAGGCTCGGCCCAACGCTCTGCAGTGGCCCCAGCGGGTTGGTGGATTCTTCGTGTGTCAGGATCTGTGGCTGACCGCTCCAGATTTTGTAAATGACCAGGTTTTCGCGCAGCACGATCACCGCGTTGAATTCCCAGCCCGTGGTTTCGGTCTTGCGCCGGAAGTTTAGGAAGTCGGCGAAAAAGTTGCCGTAGCGCCGGTTGTTCGTCCGGCGCTGATTCACCTCGAAGGCGCGACACAGCTCGCCGGCGGTGAGGCAGTCAAGCAGGCCCGGTGCCAGGTCCTCGCGGGTCAACAACTGGCTGGGCAGGAAGCGCTCCAGCACTTCGAGGTAACTCAGGATGCGGACATTGGGGTTGGTTCCGGCGTCGAACCCCAGGGGTTGCAGCTGGGCGGTGTCGGTCCGGTAGGGTTCGATGGCGTCGTAGGACTGCATGGCCTGCTCGAAACTCTTCCATCCTGACGGCATAGTCTCCCTGGTGCGCGGCAGCAGCGAGGAACAGCCGACCAGCACCAGCGCACCGCAAAGCCACAGCAAGACCCAGCGCCGCATACCACGCATCCTCCGCTCAAGCAGCCCTTCCTACTCACAGTAATTACGCCCTTTCTGCGGTGGCCGCGAGCCTGTTCAGCGACTCGGCTGAGGTGCGTCAGATCGTGCTGGCGGCGTCCGGCCGGTTCAACCCCGGGCCGGCCCAGTCAGCATGCCCAGGGACTCGGCGGCGATCTCCCGTACCTCGGGGTCGGTGTCCTGGAGCAGTGGGCGCAGATACGCGGCAGCCGCTGCCGCTGCCGTCAGGCCCAGGTAATGGGCGGCATCGGCCCGCAGCTGCGCGTCCACGGCCTGGGTGAGCGGGGCGAGTAGCGGGATCGCAGGGCCCAGCAGTCCCGCTTCGGCCAACTCCTCGAAGACCGCGCCGACGCCGATGCGCAGGCCCAGCGCGGTCGCCGGGTCCGCGACCAACGCGACCAGGTCGGCCAACACGGCGGGCTGCTCGCGGGCCAGGTCCACCACCTTTGCCAGCTGGCGCGATTCGATCAGCCTGCCGAGATACTCCGGCATGCCCGTGCCGCGCACCGCGTGTTCGGTCCAAGCTGCCAGTTCTGCCGGACTTTGTTTGCCTTCCAGTTCGAAGCGGCCGATCCGGCACCAGGGCACGGCGCGGACCCCGACTGCGTTCGCGGCCTCCGGGTGAGCCAGGACATTGATCACCTCCAGGCGCCCGAGCCGACCTTCCTTGAGCAGCCGGTTGAGGCCCTCGAGGACGGCGGGGCAATGGGCGCAACCGGGGGCGAGCAAGAGCAGCGCGTCGGGTGGTGGATGCATCACGTGCAAGTAGGGCGAGGGCCTGACGGTGCGCAGACCATATCAGTAAAACGATATTCTTTGATGTGGGTCACCCGCGGAATATTAGCGCATAACTGATTAATGAACACCGAAAGTGCAATTTAAAGACAATATAATCAATATGTTACGAAAATGTGGCGCAGCCGCAAATAAGCCTTCTTTATGGCTGCCGACCGAAAAACTGTTTGGTCACCTCCAGAACGAATCTCTATTTTTACGTACCCCGATGCCCGGCCCAGCGCGTACCCTATGCCATTCGCCGCCCGGGGATCGATCCGACGGCAGCCGTGAAGACCGTCGCGGCATGCCGGGCGAAAGAATTCTGGAGTTTGAATTGGGCTTTGCCCGAGAGGCTCTCGAGAACGGTCACCCCAACGGTGGCACGCAACCCTGCACTGTAACCTCAGGAGATACTATCGATGCCTACATTCGTACGGACCGATAAGTGCGATGGCTGCAAAGGTCAAGACAAGACCGCTTGCATGTACATCTGCCCGCACGACCTTATGAAGCTGGACATGGACGGTTCCGAAACCGGCCACGCCATGCGCGCCTTCAACCAGGAACCGGAGCAGTGCTGGGAGTGCTACTCCTGTGTGAAAATCTGCCCGCAGCAAGCAATCGAGTGCCGCCATTACGCCGACGTCGTGCCAATGGGCGCCTCCGTGCAGCCGCTGCGCGGTACCGACTCCATCTTGTGGACCATCAAGTTCCGCAACGGCAACATGAAGCGCTTCAAGTTCCCGATCCGCACTACGCCCGAGGGTTCCATCGATCCTTACGCCGGTAAGCCGGAAGTGGACATGGCCGAAGTCGGCGATGGCAAGACCCTGTTCACCAAGGGCACGCACGTCTTCGACGCCAGCCAGTTCGAAGGCTGACCGCGCCAGGGGACATAGATCGGCGGGTTTGCCCGGCACGGGCGTTACCCGGGAAGGATTTTAGGTTTAAGAGGTATAAAACATGTCTGAATACGGATTCGGTAATCCCGAAATCGTCGAAGAGGAAGTCGATATTCTTCTCATCGGCGGCGGTATGGCTTGCTGCGGTGCTGCCTTCGAGATCATGCGTTGGAACGAGAAGGCCGGCCTGAAGATCAAGCTGATCGACAAGGCCGCTGTGGACCGCTCCGGCGCCGTGGCGCAGGGTCTGTCCGCCATCAACACCTATATGGGCGAGAATGATCCGGCCGACTACGTGCGCTACGTGCGTGGCGACCTGATGGGCCTGACCCGTGAAGACCTGGTGTGGGATCTGGGCCGTCACGTCGACGACTCCGTCCATCACTTTGAAGAGTGGGGTCTGCCGGTGTGGAAAGCGCCGGGCGACGAAGGCAAGCCGCTGACCGCAGGCGGCAAGCCCGTCCGTTCCGGTAAGTGGCAGATCATGATCAACGGCGAATCCTACAAATGGATCGTCGCCGAAGCGGCCAAGAAGGCCCTGGGCATCGAGAATATCCAGGAGCGCGTGTTCATCGTTCGTCTGATCAACGACAAGAACGACCCGCGTCGTGTGGCCGGTGCCGCCGGCTTCAACGTCCGTGAGCACAAGCTGCACATCTACAAGTTCAAGGCCTGCCTGTTGGCTTGCGGCGGGGCAGTGAACGTGTTCCGCCCGCGCTCCGTCGGTGAAGGCACCGGCCGCGCCTGGTACCCGGTGTGGAACGCCGGTTCGACATACTCGATGGCGGCAGAGGCCGGTGCCGAGTTGACGCTGATGGAAAACCGCTTCGTGCCAGCCCGTTTCAAAGACGGCTACGGCCCGGTCGGCGCATGGTTCCTGCTGTTCAAGGCCAAGGCCATGAACGCCAATGGCGACGATTACCAGGAAAAGAACTATGCGGATCTGGCAGCAGCCGGATACGACAAGTACGCCGTTGGCTTCAAGATGGGCACCTGCCTGCGTAACCATCTGATGATGAAAGAAATGAAGGAAGGCCGCGGGCCGATCTTCATGGACACCCCGAGCGCTCTGGCCAAGCTGGCCGAGACCATGACGCCGAAGGAAATCAAGCACCTCGAAGCCGAGGCCTGGGAAGATTTCCTGGACATGACCATTGGTCAGTGTGGCGTGTGGGCCGGTGAAAACATCGAACCGGACAAAGAGATGTCCGAACTGATGCCGACCGAGCCCTATCTGCTGGGCTCCCACGCGGGCTGCGCCGGCATCTGGTGTTCTGGCCCGGCTGACGTCCCCGGTACCCCGGATCACTACCACTGGGGCTACAACCGCATGTCGACCGTCAAGGGCCTGTTCACGGCCGGCGACGGCGTGGGCGCCTCGGGTCACAAGTTCTCCTCCGGTTCGCACACCGAAGGCCGCATTGTGGCCAAGTCCATGACCGCCTTCGTGCTGGACAACAAGGACTGGAAACCCGAGCTGTCGCGCACCGTGGAAGAGCTGGTCGACGAAATCTACGCCCCGGTGCGTAATTTCATCGAACACAAGAACTACAGCACCGCGATCGATGTGAACCCCCACTACATCACGCCCAAGATGCTGCAGTTCCGTCTGCAGAAAATCATGGATGAATACGTGGCCGGCTTCTCGACCATGTATCAGACCAACGCGGCGATGCTGGGTGTGGCCGAGCGCAAACTGGAGATGATCAAGGAAGACTCCAAGAAGATGCGCGCCAAGGATCTGCACGAACTGTTGCGTGCCTGGGAGAACTACCACCGCATCCTGGCGGCGGAAGCTCACATGCAGCACATCAAGTTCCGTCAGGAGTCCCGTTATCCGGGCTACTACTACCGCGCAGACTATCTGCAGGTCGATGACGAGAACTGGAAGTGTTTTGTCAACTCGACCTACGACAAGGAAACCGGCAAGTGGAGCTGCTTCAAGGTTCCGTACAAGCGCCTGATTTCCAAGGCCGAAGGTGAGCCGGCCGGGATTGGCAACGACGGGACTCCGATCCCGGATTACAAGCCGAACTATCCCGCCTGATAAGCGCCGGATGACGTGATTTGAGGCCGGGCGCCGTGAGGTGTCCGGCCTTTTTCATCTCGATCTCCGCGCAAACTGCGTGGGATGGTGCGCGGCACGCCGAGCGCCCGGGAGTGATCAAAGCCGTTATCATTTCCCCTTCTGGCCCACAGCGGCCGATCCGTACCGAGACCTCAGGCATGAGTGACAAGATCGACGATATTCTGGGTGAGCCCGCAGAACTGTTCCATGGCGCCTTCGACGTCCCCTACGAAAGCCCGGTGCAGCCGCACCAGTTGCGCGCAGAGGACGAGTTCCAGTTCGACTGCCATCCGGGGGTGCCCTGTTTCAACGCCTGTTGCAAGAACATAGAGATCCAATTGACGCCCTACGACATCGTGCGTCTTAAACGCCGCTTGGGCGTCACGTCGGACGAATTCGTGGCCAGGTACACCATGCCCTTCGAAATGGACCAGCACGGGATGCCGGGGCTGCGCATGGCGACCAAACCGGGCACCAAGGCGTGCGTTTTTCTCGAGGAATCCGGCTGCAGCGTCTACTCGGACCGGCCAACCGTGTGCCGTTATTACGCCTTGGGCAACATGGGGGTTCGCAAGAAGGACAGCGCGGTCGTCGAGGAGGCCTATTTCCTGGTGAAAGAACCGCACTGCAAGGGCCATCTCGAACCCAAGACGCAGACGGTCGATGAGTACCGCAAGGCGCAGGGCGTCGATCTATACGATCAGATGAACCGTGAATGGCGCGACATCATCATCAAGAAGCGCACCTCCGGGCCCACCATCGGGCGGCCGTCGGATCGCAGCATGCAATTGTTCGACATGTGCAGCTATGACATGGATAGCTTCCGCGATTTTATTCAATCACCCGGGTTCCGCGGGCTGGTTGCACTGGACCCGGACGAGCTGCAGGAACTGATTGCAGACGAGGAAAAGCGCCTCGCATTCGCATTCCGTTTTCTCAAGCAGGTACTGTTCGGCGAGATGACTATCCCGGTCGACCAGGAGGCCCGTGAGGCACGCCTGCAAGAGGCCCGGGAACGCATTAAGCGCCGCGAGGAAGAGTTGCTGCGGCAGCGTCAGGCCATGGAAGACGACAAGTACGAGAACGGCTGAGGCGCGCCCCGGCCCGGCCAGCTGGCGTTCCGGCCGCGAAGGCGGTCTGCGGGGCCAGGGTCCGTTCCCTCCCGATTTGCGGGTCGTCAGTCGGGCGGCCGCTTGCCGCGCCGCGGCGAGTACCACGAAAGCTTTGGCGCATCCAGGTAGGGAACAGCCCCGCGGGCGCGGATGATGCGCCGTCCGGCGGCGCTGTGGGCGAAAGCGAGTAGGCCGCGCGCCGTTGAGTCTGGTGCCGGGTCATGGGCGAGGTACAGGGGCTGGTACAGCGGATAAGTTCCGGCGTTGATGCCAGCGTAGTCCGCGGTGACGCCACTGATCGACAGGAGCTTCAGCTGGCGCGGCGGGTGCGCGAGATCGATTCCTATGACTGCTATGGCATTGGGGTTCGCTGCCACCGCTGACACTAGTGTGGCGGGTGACGCGTGGACGCCACCCGCGACCACCGGATGGTTCTGGTCGCCGAACAGCAGTTCGCCGACGCGTGCTTCCGCGCCCGTCGACCGGTGCTGCAGGATCTGCAACTCCAGCGGCCGATCCAAACCGCCCACTATGCGCCAGTTGGTCAAGCGGCCGTCGAAGATCGTCCGCAGTTCCGGCAGGCTGAGATCCTCGATGGGATTGGTCGGGTGGACGACCACCCCCAAGGCGCCCCAGGCGAGCGGGCCGAGGCGGGCCTGGTCCGGGCTGCCGCCAGCCAACCCCGGCGTGCACCAGCCATAATCTGCAGTCTTCCCAGGGCTGCGCCCGGCGTTCTGTTGTGTGAATGCCGTTACCAAATCGGCCATGAAGTCCGGTGCGCATTCGATGCGTAGCGCGACCCGGTCCTCGGCCCTGCCGATCGGTGCCAGCAACGCACCCAGGGACAGGATGTACGGGATCAGAAGATGGCGTTCCTTGGGCATGTCTGGGTAGGCCGCGGTTCAAGCGACCTCACCCCGAGCCGCTGGCCCTATAAGCGACCTGGCGTGCTGGATGATTTCCGGCAGGTGATGCAAATCCGCAACGCGCCTAGTTGTCTGTGCCATGGCTTTAGCCGTAACTATCTGAATCTACGTATTAATTACAAATTGTTTCGCTGGCAACACATGTCGTGTTGCGCGACTGAAAAGGGCATGATATGGTATATCAGTAATTACTAATATAGTTATATGAGGACGTGTCATGGAAATCTTCACCAATCTGGTCTTTGACGCTTTTACCTGGGCGGGTATCGGAGCGGCAATTGGCGTAATCATCATTGCGTGTCGGGTTGTACGTCCTGGCTGCTGTCTCAACGCCTGCCAGGACGATAAGTGACGTCGGTCCGGGCGGGGCGACCCCCGCCGGGCCTTGTCGCGGTGTCGCTCGGCGCCTGGTCCAGGTGCACCGCTCTTTGCACCCTGTCGGGATCCAGAATCCCATGATTCTGCTGCGCTGACCAGCCCGCAGCTGGTGCTGGGGCATTGTGGATTTCCAGTCGCGGCCGCCGTAGTCGTTCGCACCCAAAAGAAAACGCCACCCAAGGTGGCGTTTCCATGGCTAGTCACAAGCCTTGAACGTCATCTTGCGCATGGCGTTCCCGGCAATTGCGGCGCACGCGCCGCCGCTATTTTGCGGCCAGATCCTCCAGTTGTTTCGCGCGTATCACCTGGCCGTCCAAGGCGGCATCCTTGGCCGAACGGCCATAGGCGACCGACATCAGCGTGGAGTAATAGACCACGGGCATCTTGAACTTGGTGCCGTAGGTAGCGTTGATCTGATCCTGGTAGACCTCGACGTTCATCTGGCACACCGGGCAGGGGGTCACGATCATGTCGGCGCCGTGGTCGTAGGCGGCCTCAATGATGCCCTTGATCATGGCCTGCGACTTCTCGGGTTCGGAGAAGGCGAGGGCCCCACCACAACATTGCACCTTCTTTTCGTAGTCTGGCACAGAGTCTGCCCCCAGCGTCTCTACCAGCTTGTCCAGGTACTTGGGATTCTCGTAGGACTCGCCCGAAATACCGAACGGCCGGTTGGTCTGGCAACCGACGTAGCCGGCGATCTTGATGCCCTCCAGGGGCTTCTTGACCTTGCTGCCAATCTCGTCGTATCCCAGGTCCTCGATCAGCACCTCCGCCATGTGCTTGATCGGGGTCTCGTTCCTGAGCTTCAATCCGGCCTCGGCCAGGGCCTGGTTGGTTTCGGCCAGCAGCCCCTGATCGTGCTGCAGCCGCTCCTGGGTTTCGCGCGTGGCGAGCCAGCAGGCGGCGCAGGTGGCGACGATCTCCTGGCCGGGGTTGTGCTGCTCGGACAGGGCGATGTTACGTGCGGAAAGCGCCAGGCGCGGCAGCTCGCCGCCGCCAGCATAGCCAATCGAGGCGGAGCAGCAGTTCCAGTCAGGGATGGTGTTGAGCTGGATGTCCAGCTCTTCGCACATGGTCTGCACGGACAACAGGTAGTTGGATGAGGATGCGCCTTTCTGAGAGGAACATCCGGGGTAGAAAGAGTACTCACGTTTCGCCATGGATGGTTCCTCCGCTCAGCCGCCGTGTTGCTCGATGCGCTTGGCCTCGAGTTCCTGGGCCTTCGCGATCATCTTGTGAAAGCCGGACAGATCCTTCAGCGCGTGACCGCCCAGCATTTCCATGGGGCTCATGCGCTTGGTCTTCAGCATGCCCAAGCCGATGTCCTTCATTTTGAGCGAGGTCTTCACGCCCTCGCCCAGGCCGTTCATGAAGTACAGGCTCAGGCCCAGCTTGAGTTCGTTGACCCGGCCCTTCTTCGTCAGGTTGTCCCAGAACAGCTGGGCAAACTTGGCGGTCGGGTTCTCCTTGGGCGCTATGCCCAGGCGCTTCGCGTAGTGGGCCAGCCCATGCATGATGTGTGTGATCGGCAGCTCGCGGGGGCAGCGCACGATGCAGTTGTAGCAGGAGGTGCACATCCACATCGAATCGGAGGTCAGCACCTCCTCACGCTTGCCGGCACGGATCATCATGAAGATTTCCTGCGGCGGGTGCGCCCAGGCATTGCCCAGCGGGCAAGAGCCGGAGCACACACCGCATTGCATGCACATCTTGACCCATTCGCCTTCCTCGACGTTTGCCTCAACTTCCTTGAGGAAGCTGTTGCGGTACTTCTCGACCATTGCGGTATTCATATCAGACATGTCTTCAACCCTTTGGCTATGCGTTTAGCCCTGCGTTGTCTGGTTGTCGGTTCCGGCCCGAGCCACGGGTGCGGGCGGCCGGCGAAGGTCCACTGGACCTTCGCTCGCGCCTCGCCCTTAGAACTTGAATGGGCTCAGGCCGACACGCTCGATCACGTCGGCCATGTCCTGGATCAGTCGCGGCGCGCGCTCGATGTCGGTGATGGCCACCTCGTGCACTACAACGCGGTCGGGCTCCAGGTTCAGGGTCTGCAGGGTGTCGCCGACCTTGCCCATCCGCTCGGCCGCCATGGCGGAGCCGCGCACGAAGTGGCACTGGTAGTCGTCGTCACGGCGACAGCCCATCAGCACCACGCCGTCGAAGCCGGAGTTCATCGCGTCGGTCACCCAGGACATGGACACCGAACCCAGGCAGCGCACCGGGATGACGCGGGCCCAGGGGCTGATGTGTTGGCCGCTCATGGTCGCCTGGTCGAGTGCCGGGTAGGCATCGTTTTCGCAGGCCAGCACCAGGATGCGCGGCTTCTCCTCGAACTCCTCGGGGATCTGGCAGTTCTTGACCTGCGCTCCGACCGTCTCCACCGAGTAGTTCTCGAACGAGATGACGCGCACCGGGCAGGCACCCATGCAGGTGCCGCAGCGCCGGCAGCGTGACTCGTTGAACACCGGATAGCGCTTCTCGTCCTCGTTGATCGCCCCAAAGGGGCATTCCACGGTGCAGCGTTTGCACTGGGTGCAGCCTTCCTTGCGGAACTTCGGGAAGGACAGATCGCCGACGCGCGGGTGCACGCCGGAACCGCCGGAGGCGTTCTCGATCGACTGGATCGCCTTCATGGCGGCGCCAGTGGCATCGTCCATGGCCTGCTTCATATCCATTGGGCGACGCACCGGGCCGGCCGCATAGATGCCGGTACGACGGGTCTCGTAGGGGAAGCAGATGAAATGCGAATCGACGAAACCGTGCTTGAGGTGCGGCAGATCGGTGCCCTGGCGGTAGTCCAGGTTGAGGATGGAGTCGATCGTGACCGCCACCTGCTTCACGCCCTGCTCGTCCACCTCGGCGTCCAAGGGCAACGCGTAGGGGTCGGGGCCGGAGTTGGCGACCATCCCGGTGGCCAGCACCACCAGGTCGGCCTCCATCTGGGTGTCTTCGTTCAGGATCAGGTCCTTGAACTTGACCGTCAGGCTACCGGTGCCGGGCAAGACTTCGGACACCTTACCTTTGGCGAAGATCACCATTTTCTGCTGGCCGGTGCGGTAAAAGTCCTCGCCCGCCGCGCCCGGAGTGCGCAGGTCATCGAACAGTATCGTGGCGTCGCAGTCCGGATTCTGGTCCTTGAAGTAGATGGCCTGCTTGATCGACTCGGTGCAGCAGAAGCCCGAACAGTAGGCCAGGTGGCCTTTCTTGTCCGAGCGTTGACCGGCACATTGCACAAAGGCCACACTCTTGACCTCTCTGCCGTCCGACGGGCGCTTGAGCGGGCCGCCCTTGGCCGCCTTGGCGAGCTGCTCCAGTTCGAAGTTGGTCACCACATCGGGCGATCTGCCGTAGGCGAACTCGGGCAGCTGCTTGGCATCGTAGGGCTTGAAGCCCGAGGCCTGGATAATGGCGCCGAAATTCTCGGTAGTGGTGCCGCCGGACTCGGTGCTGATGTCGGCGGCGAAGCGGCCGGGGGCGCCCGAGGTCTTGGTCAGGGTGCTGTTGAGATGTACGGTGATCTTGGCGTGGCCGTTCACCTGCGCAACCAGGGCGTCGACGCCCGGCTCCTCGGCCTGCGGCAGTTGGGCGTTGGTGGCATTACCCGTGCCGGCCGGCGCGGCCCGGAAGGGCACGCGCTTGTACAGGCCGGCGGCATGGCCGCCCAGGGTGCCGGACTTCTCGACGATATGCACCTCGTAGCCGGCCAGGGCCGCTTCTAGCGCCGCGGTCATGCCGGTGACGCCGCCGCCCACCACCAGGATGCGGCGGGTCAGGCCCTGCTCACCGGACGGGGCCGGCGGGTTCATGGCCCTGAGTTCCGCGGCGGACATGCGTATGTAGTCGTCCGCCATCTCCTGGGTGGTTTCCTGGTGCTCGTCCCCCTCGGGGCGGGCCCAGATGACACCCTCGCGCAGGTTGGCGCGGGTCAGCGCCACGTCGTTGAAGTTGAAGGCCTCCACCTTGGCGCGGCGCGAGCAGGCGGCGATCATGACGTGCGTGACACCGTCGTTGGCGATGTCGTTGCGGATCAACTGCACGCCGTCCTTGTTGCACAGCATCTCGTGCTGCTTGACGACCTGCATCTTGCCTTCGCGCTCGGCAATCATCTTCAGCTGCTTCGCATCCAGGCGCTCGCCGATGCCGCAGCCGGTGCACACATAGCATGCAAACTTCTTGTCAGCCACTGTCTTAACCCTCCGCGCCGGCTACACGGTTGACGACCTGAATGGCCCGCAGCGCCGCGCCGGTGGCGTGTTGCACGGCGCGGTTCACGTCCAGCGCGTCGCTGGCGGAACCGGCGGCGAAGATGCCGCCATTGGCCGCATCGGGCTCAATGAAACCCTCGCGGTTGACCACAATGGGAACCGGGAAGCTGTCGGCATCCACGCTGGGTTCCATCCCGATCGCCAGCACCACCAAGTCGTGCGGGTTGGCGTAACGGGTGTAACCCTCGGTGTCGACGCCGTTGCACACTGGGTTGCCGTCTTTGTCCTGGGTGATTGAGGCCACCTTGGACTTGACGAACTTCACCCGGTCGTTGGCCTTGACCTTGGCGTAAAAGTCCTCGAAGCGGTCGATGGCCCGGATATCGATGTAGTACACGGTGACATCGGCCGCGTCGCCCCAGCTGTCGGTGACGTAGGTGCTCTGCTACAGCGACGCCATGCAGCAGATGCGCGAGCAGTGATACAGGTGGTTGCGGTCACGCGAGCCGGCGCACTGGATGAAGGCCACGTTCTTGGCCTCCTTGCCGTCGGACGGCCGGATCAGCTTGCCGCCGGTCGGACCTTTCAGGTCGGCCATACGTTCGAACTCGACGCTGGTGATCACGTTCGGGTAGCGGTCGTAACCGTAGGGCTGGATCTTGGCCGCGTCGTAGGGTTTCCAGCCGGTCGCCCAGATCACCGCGCCGCAGGGGAAGGAGATCTCGGTCGCGGCGTCGTCCAGGTTGATGGCGTCGTACTTGCAGGCTGCCTTGGCTTTCTGGCCGTCCTCGGTGCCGACGATGCGCGGGTCGAGCACGTAACGCGACGGGTGTGCCATCAGATGCGGCAAGTAGGCGCCCTTGCGCTTGGACGGCAGCCCCTTGGCGGCGAGTCCATAGTCGAAGTCGTTGTCGAACTCGGCCGTGACCGCCTTGCCGCACTCGCCGCAGGCGGTGCAGTTTTCGTTCACGTAGCGAGGGGACAGTTTGACCGTCGCCGTGTACGCCCCGGCGGCGCCGCTGATGTCTGTCACCTCGGCCATGGTCAGTATGGTGAGGTTCGGGTTCATCTTGGCCCGGCGCTGGTTGATCTCCAACCCGCAGGTGGGGTGGCACAGCTTGGGGAAATACTTGTGCAGCTGGGTGACGCGCCCACCGAGGTAGGGGCGTTTTTCGACCAGCACGACCTTCTTCCCGGTCTCGGCGGCTTCAAGCGCGGCTGTCATGCCGCTGATGCCGCCGCCGACCACCAGGATGGTCTCGTTGGTGGCTACGACCTCCGTCATGGATAGTCCTCCGTCGCGGATTTTGCAGGTTTGAAACTCGTGGGTCCGTCGCGCGGGGCGCGGCAGTCCGGAACTCGCCTCATCAGAGACGCCCCGTTTCAGGGCGTTGGGGCCTGCCGAGGTCGGCCTGCGCCAGTTAGGACCCGTAACCTTACTCCCGTTCGGGCCGGGCCGCCACGCAGCTTCAATCGAATTTTCGAATGTGCTGATAGAAGAGGTGAATATTCAGCGTTTTCGGCCGGATAGCTGCGCCGCTGCGGCTGGATCCCCGCGCACTGCCGGGTTGCGGAGAGACCCCGCTTGCGACTAGCTTGCGGCTTGGCCGGGCAACCCGGGGAACCAGGAGACGACGCGTGGCGCACCAGGTCCGCACATTGAAGCCGGAGGAATACTTCATCACCGAGGAGCCTTACTACGAGCCCGTTGCCGATGAAATCGAGATCTTCGAAGCCGCTTACCGCAACGGCCTGCCGATCCTGCTCAAGGGGCCGACCGGCTGCGGCAAGACCCGCTTCATGGAGCACATGGCATGGCGGCTGCAGCGTCCCTTGATCACCGTCTCCTGCCACGATGACCTGACCGCCTCCGACCTGGTCGGCCGCTTCCTGGTAAAGGCCGGGGAGACCATCTGGGTCGACGGCCCGCTGGCCCGCGCGGTGCGTGCCGGCGGGATCTGTTACCTGGACGAGATCGTCGAGGCGCGCAAGGACACGACCGTGGTGATCCACCCGCTCGCCGACGATCGCCGCGTGCTGCCGATGGAAAAGGTGGGCGAATTGCTGGAAGCGCCGGAGGAGTTCTGTCTTGCCATTTCCTACAACCCCGGTTACCAGTCCGTGCTCAAGGACCTCAAGCAGTCCACCCGCCAGCGTTTCGTGGCCCTGGAATTCGATTACCCGCAGGCCGCGCTGGAGCAGAAGATCATAGAGAAGGAATCCGGTGTCCCCGCCGACACCGCGCGCCAGCTGGTCAAATTCGCCCACATGACCCGCAACCTCAAAGGCCAGGGCCTGGACGAGGGCGCCTCGACCCGCCTGTTGGTGCATGCCGGCAAGCTGATCGCCAGCGGCGTTGCGCCGGTGGCCGCCTGCCGCAGCGCGATCGCCCAAACCCTCACCGACGATGCGGACATGCTGACCGCCGTCAACGAGCTGAGCGCCTCACTGTTCTGAAGGCGGGTGTTTCGGCCCGGCAACGACCCTGAAGTGTAGGGGTGCGTTCGAGGAAAGGCCCCGGTCTATCGTCCACGCCGCGCAATGCCACCTGGCATAGTCTGGCTGGCGAGTCCGCGGACCGGCTCTGCCATGGCGCTGAGGGCTTGGCATTGGCTCGGCCAGTAGCCATGGCGCCGCTTCGGGGTCGGCCGAAATTCGGTTCCTGCTGCGGCGGTTCCAGTTCGCTTATTGCGGCCAAGGCGATTACGGCATAATTCCCGGTTCGTGAGCAATGAAGATCCAGCGGCCCATGCCTTATGTGCGCATCGTTCTTTGACCGGCCAGTGTCGCGTTTCGCCGCCCATCGTTGTACCAGCCAATGAAAACCAGATTCAATCTGACGCGCCAGTTCGCACTGTTGAGTTTCACCTGCATCCTGTTGATCAGCCTGGTGTCCGGTTTCCTGTTGTCGCGGTTTCTGACCGACAAGCTGTTGCATCGGGAAGCCGTGCTGACCCAGGACTTCATCGAGAATTTCGTCGAGTCCGAGAGTACTTGGCGCTATTTCGGCGCGCAGCCGAACGGTTTGTCCAGCCCCTCGCTGGAGTACTTCTTCAAGCACGTGGCGCGGCTGCCCGACGTGGTCCGGGCCAACGTCTACGGAGCAGACCATACCGTGCTGTGGTCGAGTGATGCCGCGCTGATCGGCGCGCGCTTTCATGACAACCAGGAACTCGATGTCTCGCTGCGCGGTGAACTGACTTTCGAGTCCGGCATTCTCGGGGACAGCGCCAAGGCGGAACACCGGGATTTTGACCCCGACCAGATCGGGCTGCGTTTCGTCGAGACCTACATTCCGGTTTGGAATGGTGACCGTACCCGGGTGGTGGGTTCGGTGGAACTGTACAAGCTGCCCTTGGCGTTGCACCAGGCGATCGTCGAGGGGCGCCGCCTGGTCTGGCTGAGTGCCCTGGGCGGAGGCGTCCTGTTGTTCCTCGTGCTGTTCCAGATCGTCAGGCGCGCCAGCGGGATCATGAACGAGCAGCACCAGCGGCTGGTCGAGTCGGAGCGGCTGACGATGGTGGGCGAAACGGCGTCGGCGGTGGCGCACGCCATGCGTAACCCGTTGGCCTCGATCCGCGCCTGTGCCGAACTGACCCTGACCGACGACCTGGAAGGCGCGCGCGAGTCGGCCAACGACATCATCAGCGAGGCCGATCGGCTGGACCGCTGGGCCCGGGAGTTGCTGGAGTTTTCACGTGTCGACGGCGGCGAGACCGAGCGGGTCGAGGTCAATGGCCTGGTGGAATCGGTGCTGGCCAATCACCAGAGTTTCCTCCAGCGGGCCAATGTCGCACTGCACTTCAAGCAAGCGCCGACGGCGCTGGTGGTATGCGCCAGTCCGGCGCCCCTGTCGCAGGTCGTGGGCAACCTGGTGATGAACGCCATCGAGGCCATGGCGGACGGGGGTAAACTCAGCGTGACCACAGTCCTGGATCCGGCTACCGAGACCTCGGTCCTGATCCGGGTAACAGATACCGGGCCGGGCCTTTCCAGCGCCATGAACGGGCGGCTGTTCAGGCCCTTCGCCACGACCAAACCCAAGGGCACGGGTCTGGGTTTGGCACTGTCGCAACGCCTGCTGCAGCGTTACGGTGGCACTTTGACCTTGGACAGCCGCCCCGGCCGGGGTGTGACGGCTACTGTCCGCCTGCCGCTGCTGGAGTGAAGCCATGAGCCAAGCCGTGCTGATCATCGAGGACGAGGCGATCCTGGCGAAGACCATGTCCAAGTACCTGGGCCACCGCGGTTACGACGTGCGCATCGCCGGCACCGGTCCTGCCGGCCTGGACGCCCTGACCGCTTTCCTGCCGGACGCGGTGATTCTCGATTTCAACCTGCCCGGCGGACTCGACGGCCTGGAGATGCTCAAGCGCATCCAAGCCTTCGATCCGGGTGTCAAGGTCATCATGGTCACCGGGCACGGTAATGTCCGCCTGGCGGTGGATGCGATGAAGGCCGGCGCCTACGACTACCTGGGCAAGCCCCTGGTCCTGAGCGAGCTGCACCTGCTGCTCGAACGCGCCTTGGAGCAGCGCCGTACCGAGGGCCAGTTGTCGTATTTCCACGATCGGGACGCGACCCGCAGCAGCATGGATCAGATCATCGGCGACAGCCCGGCGATCCGCCGCATGAAGACTCAGATCACGCGCATCATCGAGGCCGGCGCCCGCTTGCAGAGTGGTCCGCCGCCGTCCGTGTTGATCGTCGGCGAAACCGGCACCGGCAAGGAACTGGTCGCGCGCGCCCTGCATTTCGGCGGGCCGCGGGCGGCGGGTCCGTTCATCGAGCTGAACGTCGCGGCCATTCCCGCGCACCTGGTGGAATCGGAGATCTTCGGCTATGAGCGCGGCGCCTTCACCGATGCGCGCGAGCGCAAGATCGGGCTCGTCGACGCCGCTGATGGTGGCACCCTGTTCCTCGACGAGATCGGGGAACTGGCGCAGACCGGCCAGGCCAAGCTGCTGAAGCTCCTGGAGGACCGCACGGTGCGGCGCCTGGGCAGCGTGCGTGATCACAGCGTGGACATCCAGATCGTCAGCGCCACCAATCAGTCGCTGCCGGCGATGGCCGCCGACGGCCGCTTCCGCGAAGACCTCTATTACCGCCTCAACACAGTCACGATCGAAGTGCCGCCCTTGCGCGAGCGGGGTGATGACGTGCTGACCCTGGCGCGCCACTTCATCAATCAGTTCGGCGCCAAGTATGGCAAGCCCGTCCTGGTGCTGGAGCCGGCTGCGGAGGCCGCGATCCAAAATCACCCCTGGCCGGGCAACGTGCGGGAGATGCGCAACCTGATGGAGCAGGCGGTGCTGTACAGCGCCGGCCGGGAGGTTCAGGCCGCTGACCTGGCCCTGCCGCGCGGCGCGGCCGCTGCCGGCGCTGCGGCGGTCCAGCCGGCGCTATCGCCCGACACGGCGGATCAGGCCGCAGGTGCACCGGACGGGACCCTGGATGCCGTGGAACGGGACCTCATCGCCAGGACGCTGCACGAGGTGGACGGCAACGTGTCCAAGGCGGCCAGGCGCCTGGGCATTACCCGTGACCGGCTCCGCTATCGAATCGACAAATACGGACTCGGCACCAAGAACTGACGGCCGTCGCTGTCTCGTCCCTCGGGCGCTTGCCGGGTTGGGGACTATGCCCACATGCCCGGGAATTGCTCATTTTTTCGTATGAGTAACATTCCCCAAATCCTTGTTTCCCATCTCTCGGGATTCTGGCCGAGACCTGGGACGATGGCTGGAGTGCCGCCAGCGGCTGCATCTCGGCGCCTACGCCGAGCACCGCCCGGCGACGACCCCGTCAGCTCCAGCAGCCGGCCCGAGGTGCACTTGACCGCCCGCCGGCTGGTCTCGACCGGCACCCTCAGCTTGCTGAATCTGCAGGATGCCCCGATCACCGGTGGCGAAGAACGCAACTGGACCCTGGGCCTGAACTGGTACGTCAACCGCAACACCCGCCTGATGCTCAACTGGGTCGACGCCAAAGCCGACCCGAACGGCGACGGCCAAGTCGAAAGACTGGAGGCGTTGCAGGCACGCTTCCAGTTCCATTTCTGATCCTGCTCCACGTCAGGGACTCAGCACGGCCCGATATACTTGCCGCTGGTGTGACCGATCAGCTGCAACGGCAGCCCGGGTATGCCGCCCAAGGCCGAGAGGTCGAGCCCGCCGTCCGAGCGGAAGTCGATGCCGTAGCTGCGCCGGTCATAGCGGCCGCTGACGGTTACGCGCGCGCCGGCGGCGCCGCTACACGCCAGCTCGGCCTTGATCAGTCCATTGCGCAGGGTCAGCCTCGTCGGCGTGCAGCCGGCAGCGGTGAGTTGGCTGCGCACCTGCCCCTCGATGTCGCCGGCCTGTGCCGGGCTCAGGCAGCCCTGCTCCTCTTTGGCGGGGAACCAGTGCTCGCCGTCCGTCGACAGGCGGGTGGTGTGCAGCCAGCGCCCGGTCTGGAAGCCGTCGGCGGTGGTGGCCGCGCCGGCGGCCGGCAGCAACAGCGTTGCGAACGCGGCCGTCAGGCCGATCAGGGTGCCGTTCAAAGCATTTCCTCCGTTGTTCAGGCCAGCAGGGTTTCGAGCATGTGCAGCATACTCCCCGCATCCTGGTAGTCGACCGGGATGCGCCAACGACTGTGTGCCCTTGCCAACACCAGGCTCGGAAACGAGGTCGCGCCGTAGCCTTGTGCCGTCGCGATTTCCTGCAACAGCGTCGCCTGCGTCGCCGGGTCCGCGAGGTCGTGCAGGAAGCGGCTGCCGTCCAGGCCGATTTCTCCGGCCAGTTCCGCCAGCGTGGCGATGTCCGAGGGATTGCGGGCCTGCAGGTAGTAGGCCCGCTGGATGGCGAGGATCATGTCCGATTCCCGGTCCGGGTCCTGCCGGCGGGCGGCGATCACCGCGCGGCAGGCCGGCCAGGTACTGCGGCGCGGCCGGCAGCGCTCCCAAAAATCGAAGTTGAAGGCGGTGCCCGGCAGTTGTCGCTGAATGCGCTGCCAGGTCTGCTGCAGATCGCGGCGCTGCTCCTCTGGCATGGGTGCGGCACTGTCCGGCGCCAGTCCGCCGAGCAGCTGCTCGAAGCCCAGGTCCGGTGGCAGGCCGGCGCGCAGCGCCGCGAGCGCCGGCCGAAAGGCCCAACACCAGCTGCACATGGGGTCGTGGACATAGATCAGGCGGGCATTCATCCGGCGGGCCGCCGCGGTTGCACAGTGCCATTATGGCGCTCTACGAGTGCTCGGCAAGGTGATATGTCCGCACCAGGCACGCGCATTTACCGGCCCCCGGTCGTGTAAGCTGGCCGCCATGTCCGACTCATCACCGCGCAGTGCCCAGGACCTCGAGGAACTCATGGATGTATACCTCGACCCCGCGCTGTCATCGCGCCGCACCGCGACCGCGCCGGCCCGGGCGCTGGCCGCTTTCGCGCGCGCCGACCAGGACTTTGCCCTGCACTGGGGCCGGGTCATCGCCCGCGACAACGCCGAGTTGGCATACCAGTTCACCGCGTTCGTGCCCGAGGCACTGCGCTGCATGGATCAGCCGGCGGTCGAGGCCTGGCTGCTGTATGCCATGGACTTGTACGACACGCGCGGCCAGATGCCCGCGATCAAGGCCTTTCAGGATGTCGCCGACTTCGCCGCGCACATGCGCGAACGCCTCGCCGGCCTGGCGCTGGATGCCGCTGCGCCGGTGCTGGAGCGCTTCGTGCGCGGGCTGAACGGCCGCGAGTTGCGCCTGCAGCTGGGCGAACAGGCCAGTACCGATACCGAGAGCATCTTCCTGCCCGGCGTGGTCAGCCGGCTGCCGGAACGCGATGGCAACTTCCACCTGTACAAGGCCATGGCGGTGCACCAGTGGGCGCAGAACTGGTACGGCACCTGGCGCGGGGGGGTGTTGCTCGACGCCCTTGCCGCCGGGCAGCTGGCCGATGCGGCGCTCGCCCGCTTGCATGCCTTGGAGCAGGTGCGGCTGGATGCCTGCATCGCACGCGATTTCCCCGGCCTGTATCGCGACATGCAGGCGCTGCGGACACAGCTGGATGCCAGCGATCCGGGCTGGCAGGAGGCGACGCGCGGGCTGTGCCGGGCGGGCGCGCGGGTGAGCGATAGCCTGGCGCTGCTTGGCCGCCTGGGGGTGGCCCGCCCGCCCGGCTGCTGCTACGCGGGCACGCTGGATCCCGAGCGGGTGCGGCGCAAGCTGGCCGAGCGCAGTGCCCTGGAGCGCGACGCCTTCCGGGTGGCCCTGGCCCGGCTGCTGGAGGAGCAGGACGGTACGGCCCCCGGGGCCGACCAGGCCGACGCCCGGGAGTCGCCGGAAACGACCGCGCGGTTCGGCCTGCAGCCCCATGTCGAACCCAACGCGCCGGACGGCTTCACCTACGAACTGCTGCTCGACGGCAAGTCGGCCAATGTGCCCGAGGGCGTGCGCGCCACCATGGAGAGCATCATCCAGGACCACGGCAAGATCCCGCCGGATTACCTGGTGGCGGCCGGCCCGGGTCTGTACAAGCACGGCGTGGGCGGCGCGGAACAGGACGCGGATTCGGTGTGGAGCGGCACCTATCACGAAAAGGGGGCCTTCCTATACGACGAGTGGGACCACACCCGTCAGCACCGGCGCAAGGGCTGGTGCGTGCTGCGCGAGCTGGCGGTGCCCGAGGGCAGCAGTGAGTTCTACTCCGCCACCCTGCGCAAGCACGGCGGTCTGATCAAGTCGCTGCGCCGCACTTTCGAAGTGCTGCGTGGCGAGGACCGCATGCTCAAGCGCCAGCCGTTCGGCGATGACGTGGACATCGACGCCCTGGTCGAGACCTGGGCCGACGCGCATCGTGGCCTGGAGATGTCGGAACGCGTGTTCACCCATTTGCACAAGGACGAACGCAATATCGCGGTGATGCTGATGGTCGACATGTCCGGCTCGACCAAGGGCTGGATCAATCAGGCCGAGCGCGAGGCCCTGATCCTGCTCGCCGAGTCGCTGGAAACCCTGGGCGACCGCTACGCCATTTATGGTTTCTCGGGCTGGACGCGCAAGCGCTGCGAGGCCTATCGCATCAAGACCTTCGATGAATCCTGGAGCGATGCGGTGCGCGCGCGGGTGTGCGGCATCGAGCCCAAGGACTACACCCGGATGGGGGCGCCGATCCGGCACCTGACCCGGCTGCTGACCGCGGTCGAGGCGCGCACCAAGGTGCTGATCACCCTCTCCGATGGCAAGCCGGACGATTACGATCACCTGTACCGCGGCCAGTACGGCATTGAGGACACCCGGCAGGCGCTGTTCGAGGCGCGCCTCGCCGGCATCCACCCCTTCTGCGTGACCATCGACGAGCAGGGGGCCGATTACCTGCCGCACATGTACGGTGCTGCCAACTACGTGGTGCTCAACGATGTCGCCAAGCTGCCCCTGAAGGTCTCGGACATCTATCGCAAGCTCACCACCTGAGGCGGTCCTGCGCGGCGGTGAGGGCCAGGGAATTTATGGATTGATTTCGCTGCGCTGCCTTGGCAGGCTCACACCCCGGGCTCCACCCGGACCACAGACACCATACTTGCAATGAGGGGATGACTATGCGAATCGAACTGATAGCCGCACTGCTGACCGTCGGCATCTGTACCGCCGGCCAAGCGGTGGCGCAATACGGACCTTATGGCATGGGCCAGGGTCCGGGGCCGCGCATGACGCCCTATGCGATGCCCGGTCGCCCCGGGATGCCGCCGGCGGAGGCCGACAGCCCGGACGACCAGTTGCGCGACGGCGTTAACAAGCTGCTCGGGTTCATGCGCCGCGACGAGGCGCCCTCGGCCGAACAGCTGACCGCCTTTCTCGACAGCGAGATCGCGCCTTTCTTCGATTTTGACTACATGGCGCAGGTCGCCGCCGGCGGCATGTACCGGAACCTGGGTGAGGCGCAGCGCGCCGGCCTGGCAGACAAGATCAAGGTCGATTTTCTGACCACGCTGACCGAGCGCCTGGCGAGCTTCGAAGACCAGGAGGTGAAGTACCTGGCCGCACGGGTCAATCCGGACGGCCGCACCGGCGCGGCCAGCATGGCGATCCTCAATCCGCAGAGCTACCCGGCGCGTATCGACTTCCGCTTCTATCGCCGCGACGGTGACTGGAAGGTCTACGACGTGCTGGCAAACGGCCAGAGCGCCGCAGCGCATTATCGGCGCGAGTTCCGGCAGATGCTGCGGGGCGGTCGTGGCGGTCCCGGAGGTCCGGGCGGTCGCTTCGGGATTCCGCCCGGGCCGATGCCGGGCGGTTATCGCTGAACCTTGTCTGTGCCCCGCCGCCGCCGAGACGGGGCGGGCGCAGCAGCTGTGAGCCGGGCATTGCCCGGCTTTTTCCTGTGGCGCCGGTGGAACTGGGCGGCGTCGGTCCGTGCCAAAGGAACGGATGCGGCAGTTGGGGGTGGCCATGCGACAAACGGATCAGGACGGCAGCGGCTTGGGGCGTGGCATGTTGATCGCGGCCTGGGTCGGTGCGCTGGCGTTGCTGACCCTGTTGTTCGACGGCGAACTGGCGCGTCTGCTCAATCCCAATCGCGCCCCGGCCGGGGAGGTGAACGACGCCGGCGTGCGCGAAGTGACCCTGCAGCGCAACGCGCAGGGTCACTATGTTGCGGGCGGCCGCATCAACGGCCAGGCC
>JBFZDU010000324.1:0-5962 GCA_041307205.1 Gammaproteobacteria bacterium
GATCCGGTAAGACATTGACTGCTGCAGGCGGACCTGGCACCGCCACCCGGGCGGCTGCGGAATAGGGCCCCAGTCTAGAGAGCACTTGTCCCACCAGGCAAGCCCGCGACCAGCCGGATAACCCGCAAACCCCGCCGGGCGAACCGCAGAGCGACAATTTGTTCAACAACCCTGGAAGCTTAGGCCCAATTGCCTGGCGGCGCCCGATTGACACTGTGTTCTCTCCGGTTTTTGGATCCCGGTGAGATTTGCGGGTTAAGCAGACGCGCGCAGCTTCACCTGGTGCATATACCAGCCGATCAGGTGGTGCATATACCAGCCGATCAGGGTGCCGAGCAGCAGCGCCTGGCGCCGGTCGCAACGCTCCTGCAGTGCGAGCAGCCGATCCCGGGTATCGGCAGCCAGTTGTTCGTAGCCGGCCAGGCGGTCGTTGGCCATGCTCAGCTCGATGCGCAGCCGCTGCACCTCGGCGGCGAGTCGCTCGGCGTTGGGCTGGGCTGCGCTCGGCCCCTTGGCGAAGGCGGCCTCGCGGAGGCGGCGGACCTTCTCCACCATGCCCGAGCGCTCGGGCTCGACCTCCGGGTAGACCTTGAGCAGTTCGGACATGCGCACCTGACCCTCGAAGGTGTCGAGCAACCCGTCCTGGATCTGCTGCTGCAGCACCCGACGGGTGACGCCGACCATGCGGGCGGCCTGGGAAAGACTGAGCAGGCGGTCCATCACTCCTCCACGGTTTCACGGACTTGGCGCCGGCCGGCCACGGCAACCGAGCACCCCGAAAGAGATATCTCGTCGGAAGTATAGACGGGGAAATGTGACTGAACCCTGCGCTCAGTCCCGGGGTGACCCGCCCCGCAGCACCGCGATCTCGGCAATCAGGGGAGCGAGCACGGGTTCGAGCTTGCGGCGCATCAGACTGCCAATGGCGGTGGTGCCGCTGAGCACCGGGCGCACCACCCCATAGCCAACTCCCGACAACACCCGGGCGGCACGCGCCGCGGGGCGCAGCGCCGCCGGCGCACGCTCGCCCAGCCAGGCGTCGGCCTCCCCGACCAGTTCCGCCAGAGTCAGGTCGACCGCGCCCTCGGGACGCACCCCCGCGAACTGGCCGGCAAGGATGTCCAGCAAGGTGATCACGACATCCTGGTTGGGCGGCTTGTGCAGGACCCGCAGCGCGGTTGCGAGATAGGCCTGCCCGGCCGGCGCGTAGGTCCGCAGCAGCTGCAGCGCCAAGGCATCACCGGCCGCGGCCGCCGTGTGCAGGTAATCACCCTGTTCCGCCAGCGCCGGGTGCGGTGCCGGCTGCTCCGGCAGGTCATCCGGCAGGGCCGCCATGAAACCGACGTAATAGGCTGTCTTGCGCTGCGCCTTTTTCCACAGCTCGGCGCGCATCGCCGCGTCCACCAGGCCCGGCTGCAGGATCAGGCGCACCGTCTCCATCATCTTGTCCGGCTCGGTCTCGAATGCCAGGTGCTCGGCGAGATAGCGGGCCAACACCGGACCCATGGCACCGCCCGCCACCGGCTCGCGGGCCAGCATGCGGCGTGCATTCTCGGCATCCTCCATGGCCCACCAGGCCCGGCGCGCCAGTTCGTCGGACAGGCCGGGCGCGCAGACCGCGGCGACCACGGCCTCCGGTTCGCCCAACAACAGCAACTGCTCCAGGCTCTGGTCGCGCATCTGGCCCATGCGCGTCCAGCGCTGCAGGTAGACGGGGTAGCCACCCGGGGAGCCGAGCACATGGCCCGAGAGCAGCTCGCGGACCCGCTTCAGGTACTGGTCGTCACGGCAGGTTGGATTGAGCCGCAGCTGGACCTCGCCGCCGGCGGTCAGACCAAACACGGTCATGCTCGATTCGTGGATACGGATGGCCTCTGGCTGGTTCGCCAGCAGCACGTTCAAGCGCAGGGCATCTTCGGGGGCGAGATTCATGACCGCTATTCAGTAGCCGACGCAGGCCGCGACCGGCAGCTGCACCATCCACCGCAGGCCGCTATGGCCGCGGACGGGATCGGGGTTCAGCTCGCCGATTGTGGCGGCACGTAGTCCGCGTCGTCGGGATTGAGGAAGATGAACTGGCGCTCGCCCGGCTGCAATTCGACGAAATCCAGGGTGGCGCGGTCGAGCAGCGGGACGTATTCGGGCGCCATGACCAGCTCCACGCCTTCCGAGGCGAAGCGGATGTCGTCATCGCCGACTTCATCGAAACCCATGCGGTAGTCGATGGTCCCATCGGGGCGGCGCGAGGCCGCCAGGCGCAGGGCCATGCCCTCGGTTCCGCCCTGTTGCGCAGCGGTACGCACCTGTTCTGCCGCCGCCGGAGTCACCTTGAACATGTTCGCTATCCTCTGTGAAGTTGCCCTTGCTGGCCAGGCCCGCGGTCGCCCCGGCAGGCCCGCACATGGGCGACGAAGCGCGCCGCCCAACGGTTCTGACCGGTATCGCGCATGTGCGAATAATTGGCCAGCAGGTTCTTGTAGACGATGCCATCGTGCCGACCGTCGATGCCGTGCCCGCGCTCCACCTCGTAGGCAAATCGCACCTGGCCCGCGAGGCCCGACAGACCCGAATAATGAAACTCGTGCGCCGGCACCACCACCCCCGCCGCGCTCGGCCAGGGATGCTCGGCGGTGGGCCGCAAGCGCACGTAGCCGCGCCCCTGGGGGCGGTCATGCATGACGACGTCCGCCGGTAGCACGCCGACCATTTTACATTGCTCATCGCCCCAGGTCAGGCTGCGCGCCAGGTACATCAGGCCACCGCACTCGGCGTAGGCCGGTCCGCCGCCTTCGACGAACGCGCGTACCGCCTCCCGCAGTGCCGTGTTGGCCTCCAACTGCCGCATCCGCGTCTCCGGAAAACCACCACCGATCAAGAGCCCGTCGACCGCCGGCAGGGCCGGATCATTGAGGGCATCGAACGCCACCAACACCGCCCCGGCCGCGCGCAGGGCCTCGAGGTCGCCGGGATAATAGAAGCCGAAGGCCTCGTCGTTGGCGTAAGCGATGCGCACCGGCGCGGCGCTGACAGGCGGTGGCGCGACCGCGGGCGGTACCGCCACCGCCGGGGCCTGTGCGGCCAGATCGCGCACGGCCCCCAGGTCCACGGCCGCTGCTATGGCAGCGCCGAGGCGTTCGATCAGGGCATCACTGCGGCTGGCCTCGTTGCTCGGCATCAGACCCAGGTGCCGTTCTTCGATCTCCAGGCTGGGGTTGTGGCCCAGGGCACCGAGCACGCGGACCTCGGTGTAGTGTTCGATCACCCGCCGCAGCTTGCCTTCGTGGCGACTGCCACCGACGTGATTGAGGATCACCCCGCCGATCCGCACCCCGGGATCGAAGGCCTGGTAACCCAGGATCAGCGGCGCCACGCCGCGCGTCATGCCGCGCGTGTCCAGCACCAGCACGACCGGCGCGTGCAGCAATGCCGCCAGGGCCGCGTTGCTGTTGCTGCCGTCGAGGTCGAGGCCGTCATACAGGCCCTTGTTGCCCTCGATCAGGCCGAGGTCCGATCCGGCCAGATGACGGGCGAACACGTCCCGGATCTCGGCGCGATCCTGGGTGTAAAAGTCCAGGTTGTAGCAGGGCCGCCCGGCAGCCGCACCCAACCACAGGGGATCGATGTAGTCAGGCCCTTTCTTGAACGGCTGCACCCGCAGGCCCTGGCGCCGCAGCGCGGCGCACAGGCCGATGGTCAGGGTGGTCTTGCCCGAGGATTTATGGGCCGCCGAGATCATCAGGTGGGCCATCTTCCCCATACGCTCCGCGGTTGCTACGGGCCGAAATGCAACGGGGCGGCCCCGAGGCCGCCCCGCGCAGGCTAACTATAGGCGTTGCGCTCAGGCCTTGCCATGGTATGGATCCAGCACCTCGTCCGACAAGGACTCGGGCAGGAACTTCAGTACACGGACCGCAATTGCCGTCATGAGCAGCGCCAATGCCACCCCGCCGACGCCCAACAGCACCTCGGGAAGGGTCGGCGCATAGGCGGCAATGCCACCGCCGACGCCGTCGAAGAAGCCGCTCTCGACAATGGTCTTGTCGGGGAACATCGCCATCGGGAAGGCCTGGCCACCGATGATGATCACGTACATGGCGGCCAAACCACCGAGTATCACCAGTACCGAGGCCCCGGCGATGGCGCCGCGCGACTTGCCGAGCGCCGGGTGATACAGGATCCCGAGCGGCACCAGGCTGCCCAACAGCACCCAACCGACCCAGAACAGCCCGGTATAGATGCCGCCATCGCGCAGAATGAAGGCCTCGTAGGCGTGGTTCTCGGTGCCGTACAGGTTGGTCAGGTGATACACCACGTTGAAATACAGCACCGCGGCGACGAACACACCCAGCAGGTTCTTCAGTCGCGTCAGCAACTGGTCACCCATCGGGCGGTCATCGGCGCCGAAGGTGAACATCAGCACCAGCAGGAAAATCGCCAGACCGAAGGCAAACGACATGATGATGAACATGGGCGCCATGATGGCCGCGTCGTATCCCTGGCGCGCGACCAGGAAGCCGAAGATCGAGCCGGTACCCGTGGTCAGCGCCAAGCGCCACACGAACGCGAACAGGCCCACGCTCTTGACATACTTGCCGGCCGTGCGCTCCATCATGGTGAACAGGTACGCGGCAACGATTGCCAGGAAGCCGACATACAGGTAGATGTTCCAGGCAAAGATCGATTTGAAGTTATAGGTGGTCATGGCCACGATTAGGCGGCTCGGCTGCCCCAGATCCAAGACCAGCACCAACAGTCCGCCGATCAACAGGGTCATCGCCAGCAGGCCGGACAGGGGGGCGAGCGGCTTGTACATCTTCTGCCCGAACACCGAGCCGATCGAGGCCACGTTGAGCGCCCCGGACGCAGCCACGATCAGGAACACCGCGAACACGTGCGGCGTTCCCCATACCACCTGGTTGGTCATCCCGGTAACCCAGTGGCCCTCGTGCTCCATATAGAGCACGGCCACCCCGGCGACGGCCACCACGGCCGCCAGCATCGCCAGCAGGCCCCAGTAACGCGGCCCGGCAATGCCCCATTCGCGAAAGTTTATTTTCTTCATGGGTAGCTCTTCTTACAGGGCGGTGTAACGCACGCCGGGGTTCAATTTCAGGTCGGCCCGGATGGCGACACTGGCGTGTTGCTGCAGCGCCTTGGACACCGGGCTCTGCGGATCGCGCAGGTCGCCGAACACGATCGCCTGATGTCCATCTTTGGTACAGGCGTCCTGGCACGCGGTGGTGGTCTGACCGTTGTCCAGGCGATGCACGCAGAAATTGCAGCTCTCCACGCAACCCTTGCCGCGCGGCGCCCGGGTCAGCTTGACCTGCACGTTCTCGTGCACGAACGAGCGTGCCTTATATGGGCAGGCCATCATGCAATAACGGCAACCGATACAGGTGTGTCGGTCCACCATCACCACGCCGTCGGCCCGACGGAACGACGCGCCGGTGGGGCATACGTCGACGCACGGCGGATGTTCACAGTGCACGCACATCAGTGGCAGGGTGGTCACCCGCTCGGTCAGGTTGTCCTTCAGCTTGACCTTGCGAATCCAGCGCGGCTTCTGCTGCGCCCACAACGCTTCGCTGGCCCCTTCCGGCTTCACCAGCTCGTCGAGGCCGTTTTCCTTGTCGCAGGCCACCACGCAAGCGTCACAGCCGTCGGCACACTTGCTGGTATCGATCAACATGCCCCAGCGGACTTGGTCGGTGACGGGCTCGGACCGCGGCGCCGCGGTGACGGTATGCAGCATGACCCCGGGCGCCACCGCTACCGCGGCGGTGGCCGCGCCCTTCTTCAGGAAATCGCGGCGCCGCTGATCAGTCTCTCGGTCGGTATTCAAGACGTCTTCCCTCCCCGCTCAATGCGCGGGCACGGTGGAATGGCAGGAAAAGCAGTCCAAGGTCGTGCCGGTGAACTCGTGGCATCCCGCGCAGAACTCGCCCGGCGCCGTCACCGG
>JBFZDU010000325.1:0-2727 GCA_041307205.1 Gammaproteobacteria bacterium
GGCTGCGCGCCCGCCTCAGCGCGGACCTGGCGCGCGTCGGCCTGGCCGCCCTGCACCGCCGGCTGGCGGCAGTGGATGCGGTGGCGGCGGCGCGCATCCATCCCAACGATCCGCAACGCACCCTGCGCGCCCTCGAAGTGTGGGAACTCACCGGCCGGCCCCTGAGCGCCTGGCACGCGGCGCAGGCCGAGGCGGGCCTGGCTTACCGGGTCCACAAGCTTATCTGGGCCCCGCTGGACCGGACCCTGCTGTGGGAGCGGATCGCGCAGCGCTTCGACCTGATGCTGGCGCAAGGGCTGATTGACGAAGTGCAGCGGTTGCTGGCGATGCCGGGGGTCACGCCCGGGATGCCGGCACTGCGGGCGGTCGGTTACCGCCAGGTCGCGGCCTATCTGCACGGCGACTGTGATGCCGCGAGCATGCGTCAGCGGGCGATTGCGGCGACCCGCCAGCTTGCCAAGCGGCAGATGACCTGGCTGCGTGCGGAGCCGGACGCCCACTGGTTCGACGCCGCGGCGCCCGCGGCAATGGAGCTGGCCCTGCACTCGGTGGCCGGCCACCCCATCTGGGCGGGACGGAAATCCTCGGGAAACCTGGCTTAGCCCTGTGCTATATTGCCGCAGGTGAGAACAATACGCCGTAAACTACTTATTGGCGGGTGGTTTTTCCGCGAACTACATTGCAATCTTTAGGAGTATAAAAAATGTCAAAAGGGCAAAGCCTCCAAGACCCTTTCCTGAACGCGCTGCGCAAGGAACGCGTCCCGGTATCCATTTTCCTGGTCAACGGCATCAAGCTGCAGGGTACGATCGAGTCTTTCGACCAATTCGTCGTGTTGCTCAAGAACACCGTCAGCCAGATGGTCTATAAGCACGCCATTTCGACGGTGGTCCCGGCACGTAACGTACGCTTGGCGCCCCATCCCCAGGAAGAAGGCGGCGAAGACGCCGAGCCGGGTAACGCCTGAACCACCTGTCGCGCCATATCCCACGTCCCGACAACCCCGCGGGTCAACACCGCGGGGTTGTTGCTTTTGGCGGCGTGTGCAGCGCTTACGCCGGGCCGCATGTTTGATCGCCCAAAGGCCGGCGAGAACGCCGTGCTGGTGCACCTGACCCTGGCCGGGGACGACCTGGGACCGGACGCCTTGCGCGAATTCCGCGAACTCGCGGTATCGGCCGGCGCCCAACCGGTCGCGGTGGTGACCGGGACCCGCAAGGCCCCGGATCCGCGTCTGTTCGTCGGCAGCGGCAAGGCGGAGGAGGTACGCGAGCTGGTGGTTGCCAATGCGGCCGAGCTGGTCATTTTCGACCACGAACTCAGCCCCAGCCAGGAGCGCAACCTGGAGCGCCTGTTGCAGTGCCGGGTCCTGGACCGCACCGGCCTGATTCTGGACATCTTCGCCCAGCGCGCCCGTTCGTTCGAAGGCAAGCTGCAGGTCGAACTGGCGCAGCTGCGCCACCTTGCGACCCGCCTGGTGCGGGGCTGGACGCACCTGGAGCGGCAGAAAGGCGGCATTGGCCTGCGCGGCCCGGGCGAGACGCAGCTGGAGACCGACCGGCGCTTGCTAGGCCAGCGCATCGATCAGATCGGGCGGCGCCTGGAGCGGGTCGAGGGTCAGCGGGCGCAGGGGCGACGGGCGCGACGCCGCGCTGAGGTGGCGACTGCCTCGCTGGTCGGTTACACCAACGCCGGCAAGTCGACCCTGTTCAATCGACTGACCGAGGCCGGCGTCTACGTCCAGGATCAGCTGTTCGCCACGCTGGACCCCACCTTGCGTCGACTGCAACTGCCCAGTGGCGGACACCTGGTGCTGGCCGACACGGTAGGCTTCATCTCGCGCTTGCCGCACGAGCTGGTGGCGGCGTTCCGCGCGACCCTGCAGGAGACGGCCGAGGCCTCTCTGCTGTTGCACGTGATCGATGCCGCCAGTGTCGAGCGTGATGCCAATGTGGCCGAAGTCGAAGACGTGCTGGGACAGATCGGCGCCGATCAGGTGCCGCGCATCGAGGTTTACAACAAGATCGACCTGCTGGCAGAGGCCGCACCGCGGCTGGAACGTGCGGCCGATGGCCGGGTGTTGCGGGTGTGGCTGTCGGCGCGCACTGGCGCCGGTGTAGACCTGCTGTTGCAGGGGTTGCAGGAATTCTTCGGCCAGGAGCATGTCCACCGTCAGGTATATCTGAATGCCGCGGACGGGCGCTTGCGCGCCCTGTTGTACGAGCGCGGCCGGGTGTTGCGCGAGGCCGCTGCCGCGGATGGCGGCTGGGAACTCGAAATCGAGCTGGCGCGCCGCGATCTCGAACAACTGCTGAAACGCGAACCGGCCCTCGGAGCGCTGTTACGCGCGGCGGGGTAGGTGGAGTTTTCAGCAATTCGCTGCGGCAGTGGCGCGACATCTTGTTAGAATCGCCCGCATGGCATGGCCGTGAGGCCTCAACCGAAACTGATTTGGAGCAGCACATGGCCTGGAATGAACCGGGTGGCGGTGGCAGCAAAGACCCCTGGGGCGGCAAAGGCGGCGACCAGGGACCGCCCGATCTGGATGAAGTGGTAAGGAAGCTGCAGGAGAAGATGGGCGGCCTGTTCGGCGGGCGGCGGCGTAACGGTGGCGGTGGCGGCGACGGCCCGACCCCGATCGGCGCTGGCGGCGGCAAGAGCACCGGGGTGCTGCTGGTGGTCGGCATTGCCGTGCTGGTGCTGCTGGGTATCCAGTCGATCTTCATC
>JBFZDU010000326.1:0-4704 GCA_041307205.1 Gammaproteobacteria bacterium
CGAGGAACGAGGAACGAGGAACGAGGAACGAGGAACGAGGAACGAGGAACGAGGAACGAGGAACGAGGAACGAGGAACGAGGAACGAGGAACGAGGAACGAGGAACGTCAAAATGGTCGCAACCCCGCAACGCCTGTCAAGCCCAAATCCAAAATAAATCGCGGCGCAGCCGCACTACACCCCTCGCTCCTCGGCCCTCGGCCCTCGGCCCCCGGCCCTATCCGTTATGCAGGCAGCTTGAGCAGATTGGCGCGGTAGTACCGCAACTCCTCGATCGAGTCGCGAATATCGGCCATCGCCAAGTGGCTGGAATTCTTCTTGAAGCCGGCATACACCGGGGGCGCCCAGCGGCGTGCGAGTTCCTTGAGAGTCGAGACGTCCAGGTTGCGGTAATGAAACCAGAGCTCCAGGACGGGCATGCTGCGCGCCAGGAAGCGCCGGTCCTGGCAGATGGAATTGCCGCACATGGGCGAGGCGCCCTGGGGGACCCAACCCTTGAGGAACTCCAGGGTCTCGCGCTCGGCCCGGCCCTCGTCGAAGCCGCTGGCGCGGACCCGTTCCACCAGGCCGGAACGGTTGTGCTGGTTCGTGTTCCACTCGTCCATGCCCGCCAGCACCTGGTCGGGCTGGTGGATCGCGATCACCGGCCCCTCCGCCAGTACGTTCAGGTGGGCGTCGGTGACCAAGGTCGCGATTTCTATGATGCGGTCGCGCTGCGGGTCCAGGCCGGTCATTTCGAGATCGATCCAGATCAGGTTCTGCTCGGACACCAGCATGCTGACTCCTTAGAAAGGCCGGGGTTGGGCGGGGAGGCATTCTAACACCCGCCCCGCTACCATTCCGGCCATGAACGCCTTCTCCTACGTCTTCGTGGCGACCGTGCTCGGCGGCATGGCGTTGCAGCTGTGGTTGGCACGGCGCCACGCCCGCCATGTAGCCGCGCACAGCGACCGGGTGCCGCCGGCCTTCGCCGACCGCATCGATCTCGACGACCATCGCCGCGCGGCGCACTACACCCTGGCACGGCTGCGGGTCGAGTACGTCGCGCTGCCTCTGGCGGCGCTGATCCTGCTCGGCTGGACCCTCGGCGGCGGGGTCGCGACGCTCGACCGCCTGCTGGCGACCCTCGGCCTGGCGCCGCTGTGGCAGGGCGTGGCGCTGCTGCTGGGGGTGCTGCTGATCAGCGGCGCGCTGGAATTGCCCCTCGCGCTGTGGCGCACCTTCGGCATCGAACAGCGCTTCGGGTTCAACCGCACCACGCCGCGGCGGTTCGCCACCGATCTGCTGCTGCATACCCTGTTGGCCCTGCTGCTCGGCACGCCGCTGCTGGTCATGGTGCTGTGGCTGATGGCGCAGGCCGGCGCCTGGTGGTGGCTGTACGCCTGGGCCGTCTGGATGTCCTTCACCCTGGCGGTGACCTGGGCCTATCCGAACTGGATCGCGCCCCTGTTCAACCGGTTCCAGCCGCTGCCGGACGGCGCGCTGCGGCAGCGGCTGGAAGACCTGCTCGCCCGCTGCGGCTTTCGCAGCGACGGCATGTTCGTGATGGACGGCTCGCGCCGTTCCGCCCACGGCAACGCCTATTTCACCGGCTTCGGCCGCAGCAAGCGCATCGTGTTCTTCGACACCCTGCTGCAGGGCCTGGCCGACGAGGAGGTCGAAGCGGTACTGGCGCACGAACTCGGCCACTTCAAGCGCCGGCACATCCTGAAACACCTGCTGCTCGCGGCGGCGCTGGCCCTCGGGGCGCTCGCCCTGCTCGGCTGGTTGGCCACCCGGGACTGGTTCTTTCAGGGCCTGGGCGTGAGCGGCCGCAGCGACGCCCTGGCGCTGGTGCTGTTCCTGCTGGCGGCCCCGGCTTTCAGCCTGTTCGCAGCGCCGCTGCTGGCGCAACTATCGCGCCGCCACGAATTCGAGGCCGACGATTTCGCGGCGGAGCAGACCGGCGCCCGGCAACTGATTTCCGGCCTGGTGAAGATGTACCGCGACAACGCCAGCACCCTGACGCCCGACCCCTGGTACTCGGCCTTTCACCACAGCCACCCCCCGGCCCCGGTGCGAATCGCGCACCTCTCATCTAGAATCCGCTCCCAACCCGCCCTGCAGGAGTCGTAACCAATGAAAGCTCTCGCCCCCTTTGCCCTGATCCTGGGCCTGTCGCCCGCCGCCAACGTCCTGGCCGACGACTTCGATCCCGCCGCCTTCGTCGCCAGCAACTGCAGCAACTGCCACGGCGACGAGGTTTACACCCGCCCCGACCGGCGCGTGCAAAACCTCGACGCGCTGCATGCCCAGGTGCGCAGGTGCGATGCCAATCTCGGCACCCGCCTGTTCGACGACGACTTGAACGCCCTGGTGCAGTACCTCAACGCCAGCCATTACCACTTCCAGAACTGATCCGCCGACCCGCCGCGCGGTATGGCCCGCCGCCGCCTCAGCGAACAGCAACGAAGCCGGATTGCGGGCATCCAGGCCAAGCGGCGCGAACGTGTCGGCGTCCGGGCCGAGGCGGCCCTGGAACAGGTCGGTGAGGATGCACCGCAACATGGCCAGGTGGTGGCAAGGCACGGCCGCAACCTGGTGGTCGCGACCGACGGCGACACGCTGGTGCACTGCCTGTTCCGGGCCAACCTGGACGACGTGGTCTGCGGCGACCAGGTGATCTGGCAGCTGACCGGCGCGGGCGAAGGCGTGGTGACCGCGGTGCAGCCCCGCCGCAGCGTGCTGTCGCGGCCCGACTACAGCGGCCGCGACAAGCCGATTGCCGCCAACGTCACGCAACTGGTGGTGGTGGTCGCACCGCGCCCCGAGCCCTCCGGCTACCTGCTGGACCAGTACCTGGTGGCCGCGGAGCTGGCCGGCATGCGGGCCCTGATCACGCTCAACAAGTCCGATCTACTCGATGCGGCCGGACTGGCCGCCTTCCGGGAGCGCTTCGCCCCCTACCCCCTCATCGGCTACCCGCTGGTGCCGGTCAGCGCCAAACGCGAGCACGGCCTGGACCCGCTGCTCGCCCACCTGCGCGCTGAAACCAGCATCCTGGTAGGCCAATCGGGCGTCGGCAAATCATCGCTGATCAACGCCCTGATCCCGGACCAGGACGCGCAGGTCGGACGCCTGTCGGTAGGGACCGGCCAGGGCCGGCACACGACCTCGACCGCCACCCTGTACCGCCTGCCCAGCGGCGGCGAACTGATCGACTCGCCGGGCGTGCGCAGCTTCCGCCTCGGCCGGATCGACCGGCAGCAGCTGGAACAGGGCTTTCGCGATTTCCAGCCCTACCTGGGGCATTGCGGTTTCCGCAACTGCCACCACGACAGCGAGCCCGACTGTGCGATCCTCGCCGCCGTGGCGGCCGGCAACATACACCCGGCCCGCCTGGAGACCTTCCGCAGCCTGGTCCAGGGGCTGGCCAACTGACTCCCGAGGAGCATTGCATGCAACATTGGCTGCTGAAGTCCGAGCCGGACGTCTTCGGCATCGATCACCTCAAGGCGCGCCCGGCCAGGACCGAACCCTGGGACGGGGTGCGCAACTACCAGGCCCGCAACATGCTGCGCGACCAGATGCGCAAGGGCGACCTGGCTTTCTTCTACCACTCCAACTGCGACCAGCCGGGCATCGTCGGCATCGTCGAGATCGCGCGCACCGCTTACCCCGACCCCACCGCCTTCGATCCCGAGGCCAAGTACTACGACCCGAAAAGCGACCCCGACGACCCGCGCTGGTTCATGGTGGACGTCAAGTACCGGCGCCACCTCAAGCGCACCATCACGCTCAAGGAGCTGCGCGCCCACGCCACGGCCGAGTTGGCGGACCTCTCGCTGCTGCGCAAGGGCAACCGCCTGTCCGTGATGCCGGTCACGCAGTCGCAGTGGGATTTCATCCTGGCGCTCGAATGAAGCACACCACCCTGATCGACGCCGGCACCCTGGCGCGCCACCTGGCGGACCCCGCCTGGGTGGTGTTCGACTGCCGTTTCGACCTGGCGGATCCCGGCCAGGGCCGGCGCCACTACCTCGACGCGCACCTGCCCGGGGCGCGCTACGCGCACCTCGACACCGACCTCTCAGGCCCGATCACGCCAAGTACCGGCCGCCACCCCCTGCCCGACCCGGCGCGCTTGTGCGCCTGGTTCGGACAACAGGGCGTGGACACCGGCACCCAGGTCATCGCCTATGACGACAGCGGCGGCAACATGGCGGTACGCCTGTGGTGGCTGTTGCGCTGGCTGGGTCACGATGCCGTCGCCCTGCTCGACGGCGGCTGGCAGCACTGGCTGGGCGCCGCCGGGCCGGTGACGGCGGCACTGCCGCAGCCGGTGCCCACGGAGTTCCAGGGCAGCCCGGACGGGGACCAGGTGCTGACCACAGACCAGGTGGTGGCCGACCTCGAACACGGCCGCTGGCGGCTGATCGATGCCCGTAGCGCCGAACGCTTCCGCGGCGAGGCCGAGCCGATCGATCCGGTGGCCGGCCATATCCCGGGCTCGGTCAACCTGCCGTTGCAACAGAACCTCACGGCCGACGGTCGCTTCCGGCCCGCCGCCGAGCTGCGCGCCCAGTATCTCGCGCTGCTCGGGCGCTACCCACCCGAGCGCAGTGCCTGCCTGTGCGGCTCGGGGGTCACCGCCTGCCACAACCTGCTCGCCATGGCGATCGCCGGCCTGCCGGGCGGGCGGCTGTATGCCGGCGCCTGGAGCGA
>JBFZDU010000327.1:0-12634 GCA_041307205.1 Gammaproteobacteria bacterium
CCGTGGAACGGCGGTCAATCCCGGAACCGCGACGGCCCCAGGGCCGGCCTGCTTGTCGCAAAGACGACACGCCCAGCGCCGCCAGGCAAGTCTTTCAGCCTTGATGACCTGACGCGGCCATGGTGCCCCCCGTGCGGCAGGGGACAAGACCGCGCAATGGCCACGTGTTTGCATCACCCTGGCCACCCTTGCGCTGCGTCGCCTCGTGTGTGTCGCCCGGCGCTTTACCGGCGCGATTCGCCGCTGGACTCATCGCGGCCGAGTGCCTCGACCAGGTACAGGACGACGGCCTCGAGCAGCACCTTACGCGGAAACCGGCTGCCGGCGCGGTTGCCGGCCCAATACGGCCATTGTTGCTGCAGCGGCAGCGCCACCGCCCAGTGATCCGCGTAGGCGTATCCGAGCAGGGTACTCGCCGGGATGATCTGGTGGTAAGCGAGTATTTGCCCGTCGTGCAGCGGCTCGGCGCGGCGCAGTCGGCGCTTGGCCAGGTACAGCAGGCGCGCGATGTCTTCCTCTTGGGCGATCGCGCCTAGCGAAAAGTAACGAACATGCCCGGGCAGGCGGTGGCGCGCCAGCCAGTTCATCCGCGATTCCTGACGAAGGCTGTTCACCACCTCGCGGTCCCCCGGCGCACATTGGGACAGACCAATTCCGGCCAACAGCCCATATACATCGGCATAGGCGTCGGCCAGCGGCGTACCGTTGACCGCGCCGGCGATGCTGACTACCGCATCGACCCCTTGTGCCTGTGCAGGATGTTGAACCAGGAACTCGAGAATGTCCGCCGCGCCTTTGGAGTACCCGATCAGCACCAGCCGCTGGGCAGCCGTCACTGGCTCTGCGGCTACGGCTTCTGCGATCAGTGCGGCGTTATATGTCGTACCCGAACGGCCGCTCACTGGCACGACCCGAATCGCATAGCCAAGCTCTGACAGATAGTCCATGGCCTCCGGGTAGGGCGGTGCGACGTCGGCCACGCATTCGCCGAAGGCACCCGGCACGAACAGGATGCGCAAGCCGGGATCATGGACGGGCAGCGGCCGCGGCGCGCCTGCCGTCGGGGCCTCATCCGCGAGTCGCACCAACCGGTGTTCACATTCGGTCTGGGCTTGGGCCGGTTTGGCCGCCGCCGCTAAGGCGCAAAAGATTTCGCGAAATCGCTGGCGTCCATCGACGGCGGCGGGTTGGCCAACGCCCCGCATCTGCAGTGCCGGCACCTCGACCGAGTATTCGAGGAGCGGCGCAGCGCAGCCGGCCGCGAGTCCGCAGGCAAGCAGCGCCGCCAGGCCGTGCCATCCGGTCACTGGGCCGCCTCCGCTCGACCGAGATCCTCTACCACGAACAGCACCAGCGCCTCGGCCAGAAGGTCACTGGGATACGAGAACTCACCGGTCAGAAAGGACGTGGCTAGCGGGCTCTGCGCTTCGATGTCGGCGGCCACCGCCCAATGGTCCGCATTGGCATAACCAAGCAGCGTCGAGCCCGGGATGACCTGGTCGAAGTACAGCAGCTGACCGTCATTGCGCGGGTCGATCTCCGCCAAGACGCTGTAGGGCAAACGAAGCGGAAAATGCATCTCGCCGTAGGAGGTGAATGCAGCCAGGGAGTAGTACCGGGTGTACCGCGGCAGGCTGTGCTCGGCCAGCCACCGGAGGCGTTCGGAGCGACGCAGACTGCTGACCGCGCCCCCGTCTCCCGGTGGACACTGGCTGATGTCCAGCTGGGCCAGCCATCCCCGGTAGGCGTTGCTCAACGCCTCGCCGAGCGGCGAGCCATTGATGGCACCCGCGACGCTGACAACCGCAACGACCTGGGCGGCCAGGTCCGGGTACGCCAGCAAAAACTCGAGGCTGTCGACCGCGCCTTTCGAATGCCCGATGAGTACGACCCGTTGCCTGCCCGCCAGCAGCTGCTGTTGTACCGCGTGCGCGATGATTGGTGCGTTATGGCTCGGGCTTGAGCGGCCACTTACCGGGATGATCTCGGCGGCATAACCGCGCCGGCGCAAGCGCTCGATCGCGCCGGCGAACGGGCGCACGAACTGATTCGTGCAGTCGCTGAACAAACCGGGTACGAACAACAACGCGAGTTGCGGATCATGTGCAGCCAGCGGGCGCGGGCAGTCTGATGGTGCAAGCTCGTCACTGAGTCTGTGCAGCAGTTGGCTGCAGGTTCTGCCTTCGATGTCCGGTTCGCGCCCCACCAGCGTACAGAAAATCTCCCGGAAGCGCCCACGCGCGTCTTGCACCACGGGGGCCTGCAGCAGGCTCAGCGTCTGCGCTGGAACCGCGGAATCGTATTTCAGCATCGGGGCCGGCGCGCAGCCCGGCAACAACGCGCACAAAGCGATGGACAGCCAGTGACGCAAGCAACGAAGGCACATTCGGCAGGCAGTCAATTGCAGCAAGCACCGGCGGTGGTGAGTAAGGGTGCCAAATTATCACACGCAACGATTGGGCGAGGCCTGTCTTACCCTAGCCAGCTATGCTGCGGCCCCAACTGCAATCATTTCGATTCAAGGCTTCCGGGCTCAATCGGGCGCACGTGCCTGTTCGCGTCCTCGGTTTGCCCTTCGGCAACCGGCGGGCTGGACTGTTCCCAATGCAGACTGCGCACCTCGACCAGGGGCAGCGGATCCGGCGACAGGATGACCACCAGGCGCATGCCATCCGAAAAATACGGATCGTCCGTCAGATTCAGCGCCGGCCGCGTGCGGGAGGCAGCGACGCTGCCCTTGACAAAGCCAAACTGCTCGACGAAGCCTCCAGCCAGCAGGCTGTGGAGCAGGTACTCTCGGGCCAGGTCGACTTCGGGGTCGATTATGTGGGTGGTCAACGACGGCGACTTGGTGGACAGCTTGATTCCAACGTCGCGGCTGACCTGGCCAATCCACACTTGCCGCCCCTGGAATGTAAAGGGCGCGAGCCAAAACCGCATGTGGTTGCGCTGCGCGATGGAGCGCCGCGCCCGCTGCAGTGCGAAGTCCTGTTTGCGATCGAATAAGTAAAGGCTGCTGACGGGTGCCACCGGGTAGGCATGGCCCTGGAGTGCAGAGCCGATCATGCGACCAACACTGCCGAGCGTGATTCGGTGCGTGAATGACCAACCGCTCCGCGACAACGAGTTCAGCAGGTCCACGGATTCGCCGACGATCACCAGGTTCAGCGGGTCGGCGTGGTCTTTTCCGTCGGCGGACAGCGCACAGCAGGGAAGCCGTTCGAGCGCACCGCGCAAGGCCCCCGGGACAAGGTCCGGCAGGTTCATCCCCGCATAGGTGTGGGCCGGATCCAGGCGCTCATAGTCGAAATCGCCGTCGGGCAGGGGCACGGCGAAGCCGAAGCGCAGTTCACGGATCGCCATGGCCGCCTGCGGGCTATCGTCCGCGTTCCTGCCGGAATGCAGGCTGCTTACTGCATAGGCATCGCTGGTGAGGCGGATATCGACATAGCGCCCACCCTCTGTCTTGGGCAAAAAAACAAAACCCTCGGTAATCGCCTTAGGCCGCAGCAGGACGCGCATCGACTCGTTGCGAAAGAATTGGCGCAGCATGTCGAACGCCCGGTCCGAAACCTGACTTTTCATCAAGATCGCGGCCTCGCCCGCTGAATAGAAATCCCGGTCGAGGGTGTTCTGGATGAACCACAGCTTGCCAGGCGAGCCATTGCTGACGCTCAGCCAAAGTGCCTGCAGTCCTTCTTCGCCGAGGTCTGCGCCAAAGTGTCGCCGGGCCTGTTCGTCCGTGAGGATGGCCACCGACACCCTGACCTCGTCGACCGTCCTGGCCTGAACGTCCTTGAGATCATCCGGCAGCTTGAGCCGCTGCGGGGCATACGACCCGGTTGTGGCACAGGCGCCAAGCGCAATCGCCACAAACAACAGAAAACAGCGGGCGAGTCCGCGTAACGAGAACGAGCTTTGCAATGGCATATCCAGAAACCTTTGGACAGGTCAGTGGAACCTCAACGGGTTGGACTGGCCGGGCATGCCAATCAGCTAGTCCGCCATGGCCGTGCCGCTTCCAGTCGAGGCGGGTGGGCGCGGGCCGTTTTCCGGTGGGCGCAGTGTCACAACCCGCTGCGGGAAGGGTATCTCGATCCCCTCGGCGTCGAAGCGCTTCTTGATGATGCGGTGGAGGTCCCACAGCGTGGACCAGCAGTTGTCGGTGCGAACCCAGGGCCTGACCACCGTCGCCACAGCGGAATCCTCCACGCCGACCATGTGAACCTGCGGTTCGGGCTTGTCCAGCAGATGCGCAGCTGCTGCAGGACGTCCATCGGTACCGCGTGGACTCGATCAGGATCCTCGGCGTAGGTGAAGTTAACCTTGATGTCCACCCGTCGGACGTGACTTACCGTCAAATTGGTGATCGTATCGCCCCGTATACGCCGGTTGGGCACGACCAGCAACTGGTCGTCGAAGGTCTCGACGGTGGTTGCCAGCAGGTTCATGCGCTTGATGATCCTTTCTGTAGCCGCGACCTTGATGTGGTCTTTCAGGTCGTAAGGCCGGCACATGAGAATCATCGCCCCCGCTGCGCGGTTGCCCAGCCAGTCCTGCGCTGCCAGCCCGACCAGGATACCGATCACACCGAGACCGCCAAACACGGGACCCGGGGATGTCCCCGGGGTGACAAGCGCGACCATCAAACCGACCACGAATGCGGCGATAAGCGATAGCGTGACCAGTGTTTCGCGGAGCAAAAAGCTTAGTCCGAAGCGTTCCCGACGTACCAGCGCCCCCACCGGGTAACGAATCAATTTGGCCGCAGCCCAGGCGACCAGGACAACAAAAGAAAACAGCGGCAACCGGAACAGGGTATCCGGCACGTTGCGCCCGAGGCTTTCGCGCAAATCGCTCAACTGTTCATCCCAGAGGCTGCTGAATACGTCGCGCTGCAGGATCTCCAGGCCGAGCTCGCCACGCTCGCGGATCAGCAGACTGCGCTTCGGGGCAGGCTTCGACGGTGCCAGTCGGCGGTCCGGCCGAGTTGTCGACTTCGCTGCCGAAGACCCGCTTGAGGCATTGCGCCCCAGTCGTTGCGACCGGTCTGTGGCGGGCCGTCCCTGGCCGCCGGTGCTCCGGACTCGAGGCCGGAATCAGGCCCCGAGAATCCCGTCAGCGGTCTCTTGGCTGATGTAGCGGGGCACGTAGGGAATGCCCCGGCTCTCGAGCTGATCGACAAAGGCGCGCAGGTGGCTCTCGGACCCTAGCATGAGGTTCTGATAAGTACGTGCGATGTCTTTGTGCTCGGCGTGATCAATGGCCTCCTGCAGATCGATCATGTCGATCTCCTCGATGGCGCACCCGACCCACAGGGCCTCCGCCTCAGAGCGCGCACCCTGGGCAATCAGCGCGTCGTACAGAACCTGCAGGTCGCGGTTGACGAAGACACCCACGCTGTCGTCGACGACCGGATCGGCCAGATCGTACTTCTCGATCTTGGCCCGTACCGCATCGGTGTGCGTCTGCTCCGACTCGGCGATCTGGCTGAACACGCCAAGACCCCAGTAATCGTACAGGGTGAGATAGACGTCGCGTGCCAGCTTCTCCTCCTCACGCACGTATTCGAGGTGGGCGATCTCCGCATCGGTTACTGCATCTTCGCTGAGCTCGGCATCGGCAGACCCGGGGCTCGCAGCGGACGATGCATGGGATCCGAGCACGGTGGCGGCGAGCAGGGCATAGGCGGCGCTGTGCTGCAGGCCGGCCTTGAGAAAGCGACGTCTGTCCATGACGCTTGACGTATCCGTGGAATTAGCGGCCGAATGAAAGGATCGAAGGATCTTCATCGTGGTGGTCACCTCAAGTGCGCGGCAATCTGACAGCAGGGGCTGCGGCGCCGCTTTGTTTTGAACAGAACCAGCAAGGCTGGCACGAATCGGACTGTCATACCCGGCAAGGGCCAGGCGTGATCGGCATGATCGCGGCAGGATGTTTCGCGGGCGTTTCCCGCATTGCGTGCGAATGCAACAAGTTGTTTCCGACGGCGCGGGGGCTTTGGCCATTGATGGCCGCGGGCCGGGGTGAGACGCCGGCCAACGGCTGACGCCGTAATTTCGGCGGTGCACCGCGGCTGTACCGCGGATTCGCCATCAGAGATTTTTGTCAGCAGACGCCGAGGGCCTGGTCCAGCATCGCCTCGTCCACACCCGGTATCCCGTGCTTGTCGAGCTTCTTCCAAGCCAGGTGCGGCAGCGTTTCGTTCAGACAACCGTAGAGATGCTGGAATCGGTAAGCCTTGTTTTCGCGCGTCCTGGTGGATCTGGCTCGCAACAAGGTTGGCTCGTCGAACCCCAGCCCTATCCTGTCCGGCGCGAGTTGTCTTTGCGAGCTGCGTAGACCTGTCACTCTCTTCCCCATGCGATTGGCCCTACCGCCGCCAAGTACTATGGCGTAGTCGGACTTTCCAAACGCCTTCAGGCAACTGCCGTTTTGTCGCGGTTCAGTCTGTCTTACCCCGCCCTTGGAGCCCTCGGGACCTCCCGCGCTCACGATGCATCTTTATGTTACCTGCCGCAGCTTGAGAACTCCGCCGGTCCTCCACAGACTCAGCAATGCGCCTGCTTCGCGTGGGCTGCACACAGGTTACAACGCTGGCCAACCGGGACTGTTGATCTCGAAGCGATACCATCGCTTAGGAGCTAGGTCGCCAAGCGGACTGCAACATGCCCGGGGTTGGCTTCACCTCTCTTGTTCGCGCATGCGCCAGTCTTCATGACCAGCACGGCCAGCTGCCAGGACGGCTGCGGAGATATCTGACTGCTGCTAGTGGCAGCGATGCTCAGCGGTCGATTCGTGAGTACAGGCGGCAGTTGTTCCGATCAATGAAAAGGGAGTCTCATGGTTGCCCAGAGATCCCCAAACATCCTTGAAATAACTCAGCGGAATAGCACCCGTTCCCTGTCGAAGACCACTGTGCCGTTAAATCCTTCCATGGCGACCGTACGGGTATTGGCCGGGTCGAGGCTGGTGGGAACGTCTACTCCTTCTTTAACCATGGTCAACACGAGTTCTTTGGTCCCGCCATCATTGCGATCGACGTCGATGCCATCGAAGGAAATCAGCTCAAGATTGTAGACTTTTGTCCAGGTAGCACCCAAGGGCACGGAGACGTTGGTTGAGTACACAATGGTCTTATGCGCCTCTTTGTACTCAAAGGTGCCAGCTTCCTCGCACTCAATGATAATGTCGAATGCAATGTGTGAACGAAGTACAGAGCCGCCAAGAAACTTCAGACCCTCAACATAAGCGTCAGTCCATGCTGGATTGGTGCACGGATTGGCAGGGTAGATGAATGTCCTGAGCGGCGAACTGAAAAGTGGGACATTGCTGGCCACGGGGTAAACGTCAAACTGAAACTTGATCGTATCTGCACGGCCATCGAAGTTCGTGTCAAGGTCTTCGAAGTGGGGATGAACGGCTTCAATTCCAGGATTTGCCGCCACGACCTCCTTGTATAGTGGAGACATATCGAGAAGCCCCAAGACCTCCGCATTGGCGGCCGTCACACCAAACGTAAGCACTGCCGCTGCGATGAATTTCAGTTTCATTTAAATGCTCCTTGAGCCCAGTTATGAAATGAGTACCCATACATAACCCCTCACACTAATCATGCTAGCTCGTGGGTGAATTGCCTGCAACGCGCTCTTAACAATGACACTTGGCGTCGATATAAACGTGACCACGGCGATAAAATTATGGCAATCCGGCTTCACCGAAATCGAGCGGGCAATGGAAAAAACTGGCAACAAGCCCATAAATTAGAGCGAGGGCGGGTATAGGCAGGATGGAGGGCCTTTCCCTCCAACTGAATCGCCTGATCGCTGCGATCGGCACCTGCACTCGACCGTCCCGTTGCGCGGAAAGCGCCATCAGTCCGGTAGCCGGCACGCGAATCCACCCCGACAAGGCGTCCGCGGGCTCGTTTTCGCTTGTCGACCACCCCGTGTGGCAATACATTGGGATTACCGTTTAAACGGGTGGCGACTCCGTACGCGTCCGCCGCAGACCGTCTTGACGACTCAGGCGTTGATCTCGTCCGTGTAGATTTCGTCGTCGAAGGCCTTGCCGATGGCCGCATCGAGGCGGTCGAGGAGCGTGACGAGGGATTCGCCCTCGCGCCGTAGCAGCGCGGCGAGCATGACGCTCTCGATCAGCGCGTCGATGTTGGGCCATGGCGTGGTAGGGAACGGCCGCTGCTTGCTCATTCCGCCCGCTCGAGGTTGCCTTCTGTCTCTGCGGCGATTCGCCAAGGCAACAGCTCCTCGACACGATTGACCGGATGCTCGGCGATGCGCCCGCGGACCTCGCGCAAGTAGCCCTCGGGATCGAGGCCGTTGAGCTTGGCGGTGCCGATCAGGCTGTAGATCGCCGCGGCGCGCTCGCCACCGTCATCGGAGCCGGCGAACAGGTAGTTCTTGCGCCCCAGTGCCACGGCCCGCAGTGCCCGCTCGGCGGCGTTGTTGTCGATCTCGACCCGGCCGTCGTCACGGTAACGGATGAGCGCCGGCCACAGCTTGAGGGCATAACCGATGGCGCTGCCCAGCGCAGACTTGCGCGACACCCTGTGCAGGGGCTCCTGCAGCCAGGCGTGTAGTTCATCGAGCAGCGGGCCGGCCCGTGCCTGGCGCACCGCCTGACGGGCCTCGGGCGGCTGGCCGCGGATCTCGGCCTCGATTGCGTACAACGCCCCGATGCGCTCAAGTGCCGCCTGGGCCAGGGGTGAGGCATGCGCCTGGGCGATCTCGTAGAACTTGCGCCGCACTTGCGCCTTATGTGGAGCAACGCATAAGGATCAAACACACCGTGGAAACGGGTCAGGTTGACCCGCGGTTTCGGCACCAAGGCTGCCAGCCGGGCAATGAAGTCCAGTGGCTCGACAAAATCGCCGGGAGCGATTTTGAACAGCCGGAGGCTGGCCCGCAGGGCGGAGGGCAGGACGCCCGGAGTCAGATGACGTGCGTCGTGCCATCGCGGTACGGCGTCTTCACCTGGTAGCGAACGTTGCCGTTCGGCGTAAGCGACAGGCGCTTTGCCGAGATGGCCGGCCGGCTGATATACCGACACAACCGCTCGAGCTTCTGGCGTTGATCCGCCCGCGCCGCCACGCCGCCGTGCAGGGAAAAACCAGCGACCTTACCGACCCCGGCATCGAAGGGCTCGTCACAGACCGGCAGCGTCTGCAGCGTGAACACCTTGCGACCCTGCTGCGGCCCGACAGCGATGCGGTAGCTGATCGACGAACCCATGAGTTGTTCCATCGCGCCGACTTCCAGCGCGTCGCCAGCCAGGTAGCTGTTCTCTGCATCGCGTTCCAACAAGCCCTGGCGTTCCAGGTACCGGCCGATGCGCCGCGCTAGCTCGGACCCAAACGGCTGGCGGCCTACGCCGGCCTTTGCGGCAAGACGCTCGCCTTCGCGCATGCGCGTTCGGGGGACGCCATGATGATCCGCGGTTACATCGGTGATGACGAGACCTTCGACGACGTCATGTTCGAATACGCCGACCGGTACGCGGACGTCACCGAACGAGATCACGCGCAGCTCTGCGCGGCGATCAGCGACGGCGCCATCGAAGTCGTGCGCGATATCTGAGCCGGTTTACGCCTTACGGCGACCCGTGCCGGGCCGGACCGGCACGGGGTCACGCCGTCACAAGACTACACGGACAGCTCCCCCACGAGAACGCTCCGCGGAAGTACCGAGACCGCCATGTGCTCGGCCACACTGTAAATGCGCCGCAGCTTGTCGAGTATCTCGAGCTGCACGCGGTGCTTGAGCAGGCGGTCCGGGTCGTCCTGTGCGAGACGCGCGGCCTGTTGCCTCTGCAACTCGGAAGTGAGATCCAGGACGGTGTCGCGATTCGCGACAACGGTCTGCGCCGCCCGCTGGTCACCCTCCACCAGTGCCCGCAGCGCGGAGCGCGCTGACTCCTGTATCGTCTGAAACAGACGTTCCAGCCGCTCGGCGGTCTCTTCCGAAGGGGTGATGTCCGCCTCCTTAAGGGTCTGGGCCAGCGGTGCCAGCTCGCGGCTGATCGCCGCACCCATGTTCGCGATGTCGCCGGTGGCGGCGACCAGCCGCGCATGCTCGTCCGCTTCGGCGTCGCTCAGCTCGCCACGCCCGACGCGTTGCAGATAGGCGAGCACCGCCTCTCTCAGCACCACGATCTGATCGTACTGCTGCGACAGCTCGCTGAGATCCCTGGATTCGAAGGCGGACTTGACCTTCGCCAGCATTTCTTCGGTCAGCTCACCCATGTGCCCGAGCTCCATCCGCGCCCGCGCCAAGGCCATCGATGGCACCTGGATCAATTCGTCGTCGAGATACCTGGGGCGGATGATTGCCAACTCTTCAACCACCCGGTCCGGGATGATTTTGATGGCCATCTTCGCAAACAACGCGGCGAACGGCAGGAAGATCAACGTGTTGGTGGCGGCCCAGATGGTTGCGGCATTTGCGATCTGGCGCGGCACCTCCTCGGCGAGCCGCTCCACTCCCTGCAGATGCGCCGCCACCGGCGAGACCATCTCGGCGAGCCCCGCGAGCTGAGCGATGAACGGCAGCCAGATCAAGGCACCCAACACGTTGAACAGGACGTGTACGGCCGCCGCGCGCTTTGCATCCTGCGGCTTGCCGATCGCGGCGAGCACCGCCGTGATCCCGGTTCCGATCTTGGCCCCGAACAGGATCGCGATACCCGCCGGAAGGGACAGCAGCCCCTGGGTCGCCATGACGACCGCGAGACCTATGGTTGCCGAGGACGACTGCACCAGCGCCGTAAACACCGCGCCGGCGAGCATCCCCAGGACCGGGTTCTGCAGGGATTGCAGGAGCTCGGCGAAGCCCTCATGCGTGCGCAACGGCGACATAGCCGAGCCCATCGCCGCCATGCCGTAGAAGATCAGACCAAGCCCCATCAACATGGCGCCATAGTGGCGTGCCACGCCCTGCTTCGACACGAAGGTCATGACAAACCCGATGGCGATCAGCGGGAATGCCAGGGCGGTCGTGTTGAATGCCACGATCTGCGCCGTCACCGTGGTGCCCACATTGGCGCCGAATATCACCCCGACCGACTGGACCAGGGTCATGAGCCCCGCACTCACGAAACCCACCACGAGCACCGTGGTCACTGACGAAGACTGGATCACCGCGGTCACGATGGCTCCGGTGATGGCACCCAACATAGGGCTACCCGTCAGCTTGGCCAACAGCGTGTTCATCTGCTTGCCGGCGGCTGCCTTCAACCCATCGGTCATCTTCTCCATGCCGTACAGGAAAAGCGCGAGCCCGCCGAGCAGCTCGATGGTCATTGTCAGGGGGTCCAGCTCCGTCATGGTCAACCTCTCTGTTCTTATGAGCAATTCGACGATCGGCGCAATTCGCTGCACCTAGGGAGACGCTGATTATTGGCCATCCTGGCCGAAATCAGCACGCCATCCAAGAAGCGTGGTTCTCGGATGGCTTCATTTTCAAACGCTTACGCGCTTGAAAATGGCGTCACATCCGTGTGCCGCGGGAAGCGCTGAATTAATCAGCGCTTCCCTAGGGTCGTTCCACCGCCCGTTGGTATCATGCGGCGATCTGCGCCTGGCGATATTTTCCGTACAGCAACCGGACCAGCTCATCCGCGAACGGCAAGTCGGACTCGTAGTCTAGAACGCGGTCCGGTGCCGTGCATCGATCGGGAAATCCGGGGGGCAGGGGGTAAGGGGCGGAAAATATACGCAACCCGTGGGGATTGTCAGCTTTCCGTTCGACGGATGACTTCGGCCGGCGAAGCACCAGCCTCTGCGAGTGGCCGGCAATCGCCCCGAAAGGACCGGTGGCGACGCCGAAGCGCGTGGAGGGAGAAGATCCGGCGCCGACCACGGAGCCGACGACCATCGCGGTCAGGGGCATCCCGTAGAATTTTCGATCAGCTGCCATGCCCGTTCGCTCGGGTGCGACCAACGTCCAAGGCTCCAGCAGATTGCACCCGCGTCATTCCGGTTTCCACCGTGCCTGGACACAGAACACGGCGGCACGACCTCTCCTGTAATTGCGTCCGCTGCACGGTGGCGGATAATTGGGCGCCATGCCCGCGGCCCGGAGCCGAGCCCCGCGTCCTCGGACCCCGGCACCGGCGGCAAACCGCATCGCAGCTACCCCCGGAATCCCTTGTCTACAATGGAGAGCGCGCCCGAGCGGCAGCGAAGCGATTGATGACTGACACGATGGGCGGGAGAGTCGCATTACCAAGGTGGATAATCATCGTAATGGCCTGGGCCGGGCTGGCCCTGGCGACACTGGTCCACCCGAGCGACGTCCTGCCCTATCGCCTGGCGGTCTCCCCCATCGAAGACCCGGTGATCGACCAGGCGAGAGTATAGGCAGTATTAAAGGTCTTTCCCGCCAACTGGATCGCCTGATCGCGGCCATCGACACCAGCGTTTTGCGGCCCCGCTGACCATCGAACGACATCAGGCCGGCATGTTGACGCGGGAATCCATCCCGGCAGCCCATTGGCAGGCACGTTTTTCTTCGTGCGCCGACCACCAGGCCAGCCGCTACCCTTGCCGCGCCGTTGGCGTCGCAGCCCCGAGTTGTGGCCATCGGGTAACCCGGCTCAGTCGAAAAGTTCGCGCTGG
>JBFZDU010000328.1:0-4917 GCA_041307205.1 Gammaproteobacteria bacterium
TCAACGTGTCCGAAGCGGGCCGGCTGCAGGCCACCGCGATTCGCCTGATGGATCGCGCCGGCTACCGTTGATCACCACCAGCTGCCGTTAGCTGCTGCGCACCCGCCGCACAGGGAGGTGCGGCCCGCGCGGGCAACGCCGGCCAGTCCAACGCGGGTTTTCCGTTGCCGGGGCAGCCGCTACACTCGCTGCCTTGCGGCGTGGATCTCTCCCATGGCTAGTGTCCTGAATAGTCCGGTCGGGCTGACCCGGCATGCCAGTCGCGGCGCGGGCTGGCGTTGGTCCAGCCGGCTGCTGGCAGTCAGCGTACTGACGCCGTTGGCCGTGATCGCACTGTCCTGGCTGGCCTTCACCCCGGACGTCTGGTCGCACCTGGGCGCCACGCTGCTGCCCGAGCTGCTCGCCAATACCGCGCTGCTGATGTGCGGTGTCGGGGTGGGCACGGTGCTGCTGGGCGTTAGCCTGGCCTGGCTGACCACCATGTGCGACTTCCCCGGTCGCCGCGTGTTCGACTGGGCCCTGATGCTGCCGTTCGCGCTGCCGGCTTATGTGCTGGCGTTCGTCTTTCTCGGCGCCATGGATTTTGCGGGGCCGATCCAGGGCGGGCTGCGCGCCTGGTTCGGCTTGCCGCCGAACTGGGCCCTGGAAGTGCGCAATGCCGGCGGCGTGACCTTCGTGATGGCATTGGTGTTGTATCCCTACGTGTACATGCTGGCCCGGGTCGCTTTCATCGGCCAGGGTCAAACCAGCTTCGAGGCGGCACGCAGCCTCGGGGCCGATCCCTGGCGCGCATTCTGGCGCGTGTCCCTGCCGATGGCGCGGCCCGGCATCATTGCCGGCCTCAGTCTCGCCCTGATGGAAGCCCTGGCCGATTTCGGCGCGGTGGCGGTGTTCAATTTCGACACCTTCACGACGGCCATCTACAAAGCCTGGTTCGGCTTTTTCGACCTGGCCACCGCGGCGCAGCTGGCCTCGCTGCTGCTCGCCCTGGTGCTGCTGGCCCTCACCGTGGAACGTCACTTCCGGGCGCGCTCGCGCTACGCCGAGAACCATCACGCCACCAGGCACCGACGCTTTGCGTTGCGCGGCTGGCGTGGCTGGGCGGCGACCCTGTACACCGGCCTGGTGCTGCTGGTGGCGTTCGTCGCGCCGGTGACGCAACTGGGCATCTGGGCCTGGCAAGCGCGCGGCGACCTGGACGCGCGCTACGGCGATCTGCTTGGGCACACCTTCACCCTGGGTGCTTCCGCCGCCCTGCTCACCGTGCTGGGCGCCTTTGTCCTGGCTTATGCCAATCGTTATTACGGCGATCGCCTGACCCGCTGGGCCGTGCGCATCGGCACCCTCGGCTACGCCCTGCCCGGCTCGGTGCTGGCCGTGGGGGTCATGCTGTCGCTGACCTGGATCGACCAGCGCCTGGCGGACGCCTGGTTGCGGCTCACCGGGGTGGAGCCGGGCCTGGTGCTGGCCGGGACCGTGGTGGCCCTGTTGATGGCCTATTTCGCGCGCTTTTTGGCAGTCGCCTACGGACCCGTGGACAGCGCCCTGGAGCGGATTCGACCGAGCCTGCGCGAGGCGGCGCACAGCCTGGGTGCCCGTAACTGGGAGGTGGTGCGGCGGATCTATATCCCGATGCTGCGCCCGGGCCTGTTGACGGCGGCACTGCTGGTGCTGGTAGACGTAATGAAGGAGATGCCCGCCACCCTGCTGTTGCGACCCTTCGGCTGGGATACCCTGGCGGTGCGGATCTACGAGCTGACCTCCGAAGGCGAGTGGGAGCGGGCCGCGTTGCCAGCAGTGGCCCTGGTGCTGGTCGGCCTGGTGCCCGTGGTGTTGCTGGTCAACCGTAGCCGACGATAGACGGCGCGGCGCCAGCCGCCGTGGCAGCGAGCTGCGGTTGGCAAGCCGCTGCCGAGCGGCTAAAGTTGTGCTCCCAACCCAAACCCCCGCGGGAGAGACCGGCCCCAGGGCCGGCGCCGAAGGCGCAAATCCGCCCGGAATCGCTCAGGCAAAAGGACCGCGGGGTGGCAGGATCTCGATCCTCGGGTTGGCTCTGGAGAGTGGCCGCAAGGCCCACCGACGGGGCAGGCGCCGGCAGGCCGGTCGTCAAACTCTCAGGTTTTGGGACAGAGGGGCGGCGTGAAGTCCGTTGGGGGCTGCGCGCCGCCCCTTTTGTCATTCGGCCGTCGGGAGCCAAGTGGATGGAAAAGCGTACCGTTCTGAATCAGGCTCACCGCGCCATGGGTGCGCGCATGGTGCCCTTCGGTGGCTGGGACATGCCCCTGCACTATGGTTCTCAACTCGTGGAGCACCATGCGGTGCGCCGCGCCGCCGGCATGTTCGACGTCTCGCACATGGCGGTGGTCGACCTCGGCGGCGTGCAGCTACGGGAATTCCTGCGCCGACTGCTGGCCAACGACGTGGCCAAGCTCAAGCAGCCCGGCAAGGCCTTGTACTCGTGCATGTTGCGCGATGACGGCGGGGTGCTCGACGACCTGATCGTCTACTATCTGGCCGACGATTGGTTCCGCATGGTGGTCAATGCCGGGACCACCGAAAAGGACCTCGACTGGCTGGTGCAGCAGGGTGCCCGCTTCGACGTCGATGTCCGCCCCCGCGACGACTTGGCGATGATCGCGGTGCAGGGCCCGCGCGCCCGCGAATTGGCCTTGCCGCTGCTGCCCGAAGGGCTGCGCGAAGGCGCTGCCGCGCTTGCCCCGTTCAGCGCGGCCGAAGACGGTGCCTGGTTCGTCGCGCGCACCGGTTACACGGGCGAGGACGGCTTCGAGGTCATGCTGCCGCACACCGAGGCGGTGGCATTCTGGAATGCCCTGGCCGGCGCCGGGGTCCGCCCCTGTGGCCTGGGGGCGCGTGATACCCTGCGGCTCGAGGCCGGCATGAACCTGTACGGCACGGATATGGACGAGCGCGTCTCGCCGCTGGAATCCGGGCTGGCCTGGACCGTGGCGCTGGAACCGGCAGATCGCCTGTTCATCGGCCGCGCGGCGCTCGAAGCGCTGCGAGCGCGCGGCGGGCTGCGCCGCTTCACTGGCCTGCTGCTGGAAGGTCGGGGCGTGTTGCGCAATCATCTCAAGGTGTTCGAGGGCGAGCGTGAGGTCGGCGAGCTGACCTCGGGCGGTTTTTCGCCGACCCTGGAGCGCTCCATCGGCCTGGTGCGGCTGGCGCCGGACGCCGGCATCGCGCTGACCGTGGACATACGTGGCAAGCGCCTGCCGGTGCGCCTGGCAAAGCCGCCGTTCGTGCGTAACGGTGCAGCCTGTTTCGAGATCTGATGCCGGCGGCCGCGGCGGCCGGTCGAATAACCTGCGGGGGTAGCCCAGATGAGCAATGTGCCCAGTGATCTGAAGTATGCCAAGTCCCATGAGTGGGTGCGCGACGAAGGCGATGGCGTGGTCACCGTCGGTATCACCGACCATGCCCAGGAGTTGCTCGGCGACCTGGTGTTCGTCGACCTGCCGGAGGTCGGCAGCGTGGTGCGTGCGGATGCCGAGTGTGCCGTGGTGGAATCGGTGAAGGCGGCCTCGGACGTGTACAGCCCGCTCGACGGCGAGATTGTCGAGGTGAACGGCGCGCTGGCCGATGCGCCCGAGATCATCAACAGCGATCCCTACGGCGCGGGCTGGATCTTCAAGCTGCAGCTGGTCGATGCCGGTCAGGTCGACGAGTTGCTCGACGCCGACGACTACGCGGCATACGCCGCCGCAGATCACTGACAGCGCGCCAGGTCGCGGGCGGAGGCCCAGCATGCCCTTCATACCTCACACCGAGGCCGACGTCAGCCGCATGCTGGAGGCGATCGGCGCCGCCAGCATCGACGCGCTGTTCGACGAGATTCCCGCCAACCTGCGCTGCGGCGATCTCACCGCCATCCCGGAGGGCCTGGCGGAGATGGAGGTCGCGGCGCTGCTGCATGCGCGCGCTCGCGAAGACGGCCAGTCTCTGTGTTTCATCGGCGCCGGGGCCTACGACCATCACATCCCGGCGGCGGTGTGGCAGCTCGCCAGTCGCGGTGAGTTCTACAGCGCCTACACCCCCTATCAGGCCGAGGCCAGCCAGGGCACGCTGCAGCTGCTGTACGAATACCAGTCCATGATGACCGAACTGATGGGCATGGACGTGTCCAACGCCTCGCTCTACGACGGCGCCTCGGCCCTGGCCGAGGCCGTGCTGATGGCGGTGCGCGGCAACCGCAAGTCCAAGTCCGGCCGGGTGCTGGTGCCACGCAGCCTGCACCCCGCCTATCGGGCGGTGGTTCGGGCCATCGTCAGCAACCAGGGTATAGAGCTGGTGGAGTTGCCGTTCGATCGGCGGGGAGGGCACACCGACCCGGCGGCTTTGGCTGCGCATGCGGGGCAGGACATCGCCGCCCTGGTGATTCCCCAGCCCAATTTCTTTGGCGTGCTGGAGGAGGTCGACGCGCTGACCGACTGGGCACATGCCAACGGCGCACTGGCCATCGGGGTGGTCAATCCAGTGGCCATGGCGGTCCTGGAGCCGCCGGGGCAGTGGGGCGCAGGCGGCGTGGACATCTGCTGCGGCGAGGGCCAGCCCCTGGGGGCGCCGCTGTCCTCGGGCGGGCCCTATTTCGGCTTCCTGTGCTGTACCCAGGCGCTGGTGCGCCAGATGCCGGGGCGCATCATAGGCAAGACGGTCGACCTGGACGGCAAACCCGGCTACGCGCTCACCCTGCAGGCGCGCGAGCAGCACATCCGCCGTTCCAAGGCGACTTCCAACATCTGCACCAACCAGGGCCTGCTCGTCACCGCCGCGACCATCCATATGGCGTTACTGGGGGCCGAGGGCCTGGCTCGGGTCGCCGGTGCCTGCCACGCCAACACCATGGAGCTGAGCCGGCGGCTGTGTGCCATCCCAGGGGTCGAGCCCCTTTTCGCGGGC
>JBFZDU010000329.1:0-15260 GCA_041307205.1 Gammaproteobacteria bacterium
ACGACGCTCTTCCGATCTGTTCCTGGCGACCACCGAGCAGTACGACGCGATGGTCATAGATCGCATGCTTCCGGAGCTCGACGGTCTGGCCATCGTGAAGTCGCTCAGGGCGACCGGCAATACGGTGCCGGTATTGATTCTGAGCACGCTTGGCGAGGTTGACGATCGGGTGCAGGGCCTGCGCGCCGGGGCAGACGACTACCTGACCAAACCATTTGCTTTCAGCGAGCTCCTGGCCCGCCTGGAAGCGCTGCGGCGGCGCGCTGCGGCAGCAATCAGCAACGAGACCGTGCTGCGCGTCGGCGATCTCGAGCTCGACCTGCTGACACGGGTCGCGAAACGCGCCGGGCGGGTGATCGCGTTGCAGCCGCGGGAATATCGCCTGCTCGAGTATCTGATGCGGCATGCGGGGCAGGTCGTCACCCGCACTATGCTGCTGGAGCGCGTCTGGGACTACCACTTCGATCCGCAGACCAACGTGATCGATGTGCATGTGAGCCGGTTGCGCAGCAAGATCGACAAGGGGTTCGACAGGCCCTTGCTGCACACCGTGCGGGGTGCCGGGTACATGATCCATGAAGGCGCGTGACCTCCTCCACAGCTCGACCTTTCGCCTTTCACTGCTCTACAGCGTGCTGTTCACCGGCTCCGTGCTGTTGCTGCTCGGCTTTATCTACTGGTCGACGGTGGCTTTCATGGCACGTCAGACCGATGCGACCATCGAGGCGGAGATCCAGGGGCTGGCCGAGCAGTACCGTGAGCGCGGCCTGGAGGGCCTGGTGCAGACCGTCAACGAACGAAAGGCGCGGGATCCGGACAGTTCCTCGGTGTACCTGCTGGCATCGCCTCGCTACAGGGCCCTGGCGGGCAACCTGAGTTCGTGGCCGGATGCCTCCCCGGACAGGGACGGATGGTTGAGTTTCGAGTTCAAGGATCCGCGGGCTGGAGGCCGGGTCTTCCAGGCACGTGCAAGACCCTTCGTCGTCGAGGGTGGGCTGCGCCTGTTGGTCGGTCGCGACACGCGGGAGCTGAAGGCCACCCAACGGCTCATCGTGCAGGCGCTGCTATGGGGCGTGGCGATCACGCTGCTGCTCGCACTGTTGGGTGGGGTAGCCATCAGTCGCAGCAGCCTGCGGCGCATCGAGCAGATCAACCAGGCCAGTCGCGAGATCATGGCCGGTGATCTCGCGCGCCGCATTCCAGTCGACGGTCGCTCTGACGACTTCGATCAACTGGCAGCCAATCTGAACGCCATGCTGGACGAGATCGAACGCCTGATGGATGGCATTCGCCACGTGTCCGACAACGTGGCGCACGATTTGCGCACGCCGCTGACGCGGCTGCGCAACCGCCTCGAGGGGCTGCGACTCGAATTGCAGCAAGACAGCCCCTACCGGGATGCCGTGGAGCGCAGTCTCGAGGACACCGACCGCCTCCTGTCGACATTCGGCGCCTTGCTGCGGATCGCCCGCATCGAGGCGGGCGGTCTTGCGGCGCGCTTCGTTGCCGTCGACCTTGCCGAGTTGCTGGCCGATGCACAGGAGCTTTATGAAGCGGTGGCCGAGGAGCAGGGACTGACCCTGCGCTCCCAGGCCACTGGTTCTGCTGTCGTGATGGGTGACCGCGACCTGCTTTTCCAGGCCGTCACGAACCTGATCGACAACGCAATAAAATACACACCACGCGGCGGTCGTATCACCCTGGGTCTGCGCCAGGCGGGACCGGCCATCGAGCTTTCGGTAGCCGACAACGGTCCGGGTATTCCTGTTGGGGAAAGTGAAAAAGTGGTGCAGCGGTTCTATCGCCTCGAGCGCAGCCGGGCCACCCCGGGTAGCGGCCTCGGTCTGAGCCTGGTCGCTGCGGTCGCTCGATTCCACCGCGCTGTGTTGCGGCTGGAGGATAACCATCCGGGCCTCAGGGCGGAGTTGCGCTTCAAAATAGTTAATACCTCGATACAACAGCAGAACGTAAAGGAATCGACTTTCCGCCATCCCGGCGTAGGCGGGGATCCAGGAGAATCACCCACATGAATTTTCGCTTTCGCGGGAATGACGAATTATCAGAGTCGCCTAGAGTAGATATTTGCGACTGCTGGCACCTGCAAAACAGATTGTTGAGGTATCTTTCAAGCTTTGCCAAGCGTCGCGAAGGCCTGTTTGGATGCACAAGACGAGCTGGAATCTATTTCTGACCGTGTTGCCCATCTTGGCGGGATGTTCGGGGTCGCCGGTCGGCATCGCAAGACTGGAAGGCGCGCTCGTGCGGTCGTCCCGACGCAACAACAGTATCGCGAGATCAATTTCCAGATCGATGGCGATCGTATCGACTACATCGAGGTCAGCGATCCGGGACGTTGCATCATGGGCGAACTGACCCGGCAATCCGCGCAACCCGGTCAATGCATCGAGCGGGTGGATATACCGGATAGCCCTTTCGTCAGACTGATCAAGGGGGCCGGCTGACATTGACTCGGTCTTTATGCCGGTCCATCGACACTCGATCGATAGGAAACAACGGTGTGGTCCGTGACCCTTGGCCGCAACGTCACATCGCACCCCCATGTTATTGGAGCTATGATCCCGATGAACGACCGGATGAGATGGAGCTGCATCATGAAACCGAGCCTGGTCCTGGTCCTGGTACTTGCGCTCGCTCCGGCGACCGCCACTGCACAGGTTTACCAACGAATTGGTCCAAACGGGGAGATCCATTTCTCGGATCAGCCGGGCCTGGATGCGCAGCCCGTCGAAGTAAGGCCCGCGCAGACGGTTACTCTGCCGTCGCTACCACCACGTGCGGGTAGCTCGGACCAGCAGGGCGGCGGCACCACGAATTCAGCGAACGCAGCTGCGCCCGGATACACCGCCTTCACCATCGTGAGTCCCGCCGGCGGGGAAGGGGTTCGGGCGAACGACGGCAACGTGACGATACGCCTTTCGCTCGAACCGGAACTGGTTCCGGGCCATGTCATCCGGCTCAATCTCGACGGCGAGGACGGGGAGCAGATCCGCAGCGGTGGGCATCTTGCCTTTCCGCTGACCAATCTGTCCCGCGGCCGCCATTCGGTGGAGGCCCAGGTGATGGATGACAAGGGCAATGTATTGATGAGGGCAGGCCCCGTCAGTTTTTACGTCTTGCGCTTCGCGGGCGGCTAGTTCGCCTTGTGCGGTTTCCTCCCAACGGAACCTGTCAATGGGTTAGAGGCGCCGCTTGCAATTGCTTCAGTGTCGAACGCTCTGGGGTGGGGGTGAGTGCGGTCCCCTGTTCGGGTGGGTTGATCCACCCGGCGGTCGGCAGTTTGGGCGGCTGCGGGCCTACCTCCGGGGCTGGAAGGCATACTTGCGGCTTGCGCAGATCCCCCGGATCTTTCGCGAACCCGACGAGCGGATATACCACCTGGCGTTGTACCGAGCGCTGCCAATTGCCTAGTTCGACCGGTTCGGCGTGCCTCGGCTCTCATGACCTCAACTACTCGAACCGCCCGGTGCCGACCCGCGTGCCGGGTGGTGTGGGAGGGGATCGGTCCGGTACCCTGACCGCTCCTGTCCCGATCCTTTCTCGCCGGTTGGGCAGGGTCCTGTCATTCGACCTCGACTCGGGGCACAATTCCCGGGCCATCGCACGAATGAAAAAACCCGGAGGAGGAGATTTCATGCGCATCAGGGACATCCTGCTGGCATCGGTCCTGGGCGCAGCGGCGCCGCTGCTCCAGGCCAGCGAGGGCCTGCAGACCGTCGAGAGCAAGTACAGCGTCGAGCAGACCATGAATCGCCTCGAGCGCGCCGTTCGGGTCGCTGGTTTTCGCGTGTTCGCGCGGATCGATCACAGCCGTGCCGCCGACCGAATCAATATCCGACTGCGGCCGACGCAGCTGCTGATCTTCGGCAAACCGGAGGCCGGGTCGGCACTGCTGCAGAGCGACCAGCGCATGGGGATAGATCTCCCGGTCAAGTATCTGGTATGGCACGACGCGGACGACCGGGTGCAGATCGGCTGGAACCAACCGACGTGGCTGGCCGCCCGCCACGAGGTCACCGACCGGGCCGAGGCGCTCGACGCGATGAGCAAAGCGCTGGCCGGCATGGCCGCGGATGCCGCGGGGGGACCTTAGCGGTTTGCTGGGTGGGGCCTGGGCCGTGAAAATCGGCCAGTTGTCGACCGGCCTTGCTTACCGCCGCGCAGCGCGATCCAAGCGGCCGTTGCGACGCGTGTTCAGTACGCAGCGACCGGCTGCGACAATTCCAGCGTTGCGCCATCCGTGATGCCATGGGCGGCATACCAACCGCGATTGGTCTCGACGGCGTAGCTCGCCGGCGCCCGTGAGACATGCCGGCTGCGGGTATCGAATGCCGTCATGGCCGAGACATTGAGCAGCCGGCCCTGCGCGTCGAAGAAGCCGATGTCGAGGTCGAGTGGCGTGTTCTTCATCCAGAACTGCAGGATCTGCGGTTGCGGGTAGACGAACAGCATGCCCGCGTCGGCCGCGAGTTCGGTGCGGTGCATCAGGCCGCGGGCGCGCGACGCCGGGTCGTTGGCGACCTCGACCCGCAGCGGTACGCCGGCGATCCTGACCAGGATGGCCCCGGCTGCCGGTTCGGCCGGCAGGGGCGGCGAGTGGGCCAGCAGGGTGACCAGGGTCGCCGCGCTCAGTAATACGACCGCCAGCGTCGCGCGGCGCAATGGGGAAAGTGGCGGCATGTGCGGTCATCTCCTGTAGATGCACTGGTACCGGCGGGCCGGGCTTGCCGGGCCGTGCGACCCTTTGCCCGGTGACGCTATCGCAGGCCAGCACGCGCCCGGCTGCTGGCGCAATGTTAGTCAAGCCGCTTGCGTAGCGTCCAGGTGCGGGCTGCGGCGCGCTGGGCAGGCTCCCGCCGTCGGTTGCCCGGGTCGCGAATCCGGCTACTTGATGCCGGGCAATGCAGCTGCGGCCAGGCTTGCCTAGTCTGGCAGGTTCCGACGCACCGCTGCTTCTGAGCTATGACCACCACGGCCGCGCCCCACGATGACCGCTTGCCGCGCCTGTTGGCGGCCTGGCACGACCGGCTGGCCAGCCTGGCGCGACCGGTAATCGGCGAGGCCGCGCCGGCCGCCGAGCTGACGCGGGTATTCGACGCCAGCGAATTTGTCGCACAGGCCTGCCTGCGCGATCCCGAGCTGCTCCTCGGCCTGGCGGAGGCGGGTTTGCTGGGCCGCGCCCGGGAGCCGGGTGAACTGGCGACAGCCCTGGCCGCCGACCTGCAGCAGCTTGCCGACCTGGAAGCCCTGGAGCGCGGCCTGCGCCGGTTCCGCCAACGCGAGATGGTGCGCATCATCTGGCGGGACATCGCCGGCAGCGCCGCGCTGGACGAGACCCTGGAGAGCCTCACCCAGCTCGCCGATGCCTGCATCCGCCAGGCGCTGGAGCGGCTGTACGAGTTTGCCTGCAGCAAGGACGGGGTGCCCCAGGATGCGGCCGGCCGGCCCCAGCAGTTGGTGGTGCTGGGCATGGGCAAGCTCGGCGCGCGCGAGCTCAACCTGTCGTCCGACATCGATCTGATCTTCAGCTTCCGTGAACACGGGCAGACCGGCGGGCCGCGGCCCATGGCCAACGAGGCGTTCTTCAACCGCCTGGGTCGGCAACTCGTCGCGGTGCTCGGGCGGCAGACGGTCGACGGCTTCGTGTTCCGGGTGGATATGCGGCTGCGGCCCTTTGGCGACGCCGGGCCGCTGGTCATGAGTTTCGACGCGCTGGAGAACTATTACCAGTCGCAGGCGCGCGACTGGGAACGCTACGCCATGATCAAGGCGCGCGTCGTCGCCGGCGACACGGCTGCCGGTGCGGCGCTCATGGACATGCTGCGGCCCTTCATCTATCGCCGTTATATAGACTTCGGGGCGATCGAGGCGATCCGCAGCATGAAGCGGCTGATCGCCCGGGAGCTGCACAAGAAGGGCATGGCCGCCAATGTGAAACTGGGTCTGGGCGGTATCCGCGAGATCGAGTTCATTGGCCAGGCCTTCCAGCTGGTACGCGGCGGCAGAGACACCGACCTGCAGATCCGGCCCATCCAGGCGGTGCTAGAGCGCCTGGCGGTCAAAGGCCTGCTGCCCCGGCCGGTGGTACGCGAGCTGCAAGATGCCTATGTCTTCCTGCGCCTGACCGAGAACCGGATCCAGGCCTGGAAAGACGAACAAAACCACAAACTGCCGCTCGACCGCCTCGGCCGCGAGCGTCTTGCCCGCAGCATGGGCTACCCGGACTGGGCGGCCTTCGAGCCCGCGCTGGAGCGTCATCGGGCGCGTGTGCACCAGCATTTCCAGCAGGTCTTTACCTCGCCCCAGGCCGAGGAGGACAAGGGGGAGACGCCGTTCGCGCTGGTTTGGAGCGCCACCGAGCTGCCGGAGCGACTCGCGGCGCGGCTGGCGGATGCGGGTTATGTCGACGGCGGGGCGACGCTGGCCCTGGTCAATGGCTTCCGCGACTCCGCCGCCTGTCGCTCGCTCAGCACGCGTGGCCGCGAGCGCCTCGACCGATTGATGCCGATGCTGCTCGATGCGGCTGCCAGGGTCGCCGACCCGGACGCCACCCTGGAGCGCTTGCTGCGGCTGCTGGGCGCCATCGTGCGGCGGACCGCCTATCTCGATCTGTTGATGGAAAACCCCCTGGCGTTGTCGCAACTGGTGCGCTTGGGTGGTGCGAGCCCCTGGATCGTCAGCCAGCTGATTCGCCAGCCGATCCTGCTCGACGAGCTGTTGGACCCGCGGCGCCTGTACTCGCCTTTGCGCCGCGCCGACCTGGAGAGCGAGCTGGATGTCGGGTTGAACCAGCTCGACCCCGACGACCTGGAGCAGCAGATGGAGCGGCTGCGCCAGTTCGCGCAGGGCAACATGTTGCGGGTGGCCGCCGCCGATCTGGCGGACATGATCCCGCTGCGGGTGGTGAGCGACTACCTGACCGAGATTGCGGAAGTGGTCCTGGGCCGCGTCACCCGGATCGCCTGGACGCATCTCGCCGCACGGCACGGCCGGCCGACGGAGATCCTCGGCGAGCAGACCGGCTTCACGGTCATCGGCTACGGCAAGCTCGGTGGCATAGAGCTGGGTTACGGCTCGGATCTCGACCTGGTGTTTTTGCACGGCAGCCAGGGCGCGACGGCAATGACCGAGGGCGTCGACGGGCGGGGTCAGATTGCCAACGACGTCTTCTATGCGCGCCTGGGCCAGCGCCTGATCCACATCCTGACCACGCGCACGCCCGCCGGCATCCTGTACGAGGCGGACATGCGGCTGCGCCCCAACGGCAACGCGGGCATGTTGGTGAGCTCGCTGGCGGCCTTCGCCCATTACCAGGAGCACGATGCCTGGACCTGGGAACACCAGGCCCTGCTGCGGGCCCGGCCGGTGGCGGGTGATCCAGCGGTCATGGCGCGCTTCGGGGCCATCCGGCGCGCCGTGCTCGCGCGCCCCCGCGACCCGGCCCAGCTGCGCGCCGACGTGGTGCAGATGCGCGCCAAGATGCGTGAAACGCTGGACCGGAGCACGGCCACCGAGTTCGACCTCAAGCAGGGGCGCGGCGGTATCGCGGATATCGAGTTTATGGTTCAATACGCGATCCTGCGGTGGGCGCATCAACACCCGGACCTGCTTGATTGGACTGACAATTTGCGTTTGCTCGAGGGCCTCGCCCGGCATGCGCTGCTGGCGGGCCAGGCGGCCGAGCTGTTGGCGAGCGCCTACCAGGTGTTTCGCGCGGTCTACCATCGCAACGCCCTGCGCGAGTCGCCCGGCCTGATGCCGGAGGACCAGCTGGTCGAAGAACGGCAGATGGTGCGCGATATCTGGCAGTTACTGATGGGCGAGCCGGCCTGACCCCGGTCGGTCGGTGCCGCCCCGGGTGGGTGCGGCCTGGCCCGAACTGAAACCGGCGTGCGGAGTTAAGACATGCAGACCATGGCGGATCGCGACGGGCTCATCTGGCTGGATGGCGAGATGGTGCCTTGGCGCGAAGCGAAGATCCACGTGCTCACGCACACCCTGCACTACGGCATGGGCGTGTTCGAGGGCGTTCGCGCCTACCATGCGGAGCAGGGTACGGCCATTTTCCGCCTGGCCGAGCACACCGAGCGATTGTTCCGCTCGGCGCACATCCTGGGCATGCAGATGCCGTTCGACCGCGCCACCCTGAACGCGGCGCAGCGCGCCGCAGTGCGCGAGAACGGCCTGGATTCGGCCTATATCCGCCCGATGTGTTTCTACGGTTCCGAGGGCATGGGGCTGCGCGCCGACAACCTCCAGGTGCACTGCATGGTGGCGGCTTGGGCCTGGGGCGCCTACCTCGGCGAAGAGGGCATGACGCGCGGCATCCGCATCCGCGTCTCCTCGTTCACCCGGCACCACGTCAATATCACCATGTGCCGGGCCAAGGCCAACGGCAACTACATGAATTCCATGCTGGCGCTGCGCGAGGCGCTGGACACGGGTTACGACGAGGCGCTGTTGCTGGATGCCGAGGGTTATGTGATGGAGGGCTCGGGCGAGAACATTTTCATCGTGCGCGACGGCATACTCTATACGCCCGACCTGACCTCGGCGCTCGATGGCATCACCCGCCGGACCGTGATCCAGCTGGCCAAAGAGGCCGGGCTCCAGGTGATCGAAAAACGCATCACCCGCGACGAGGTCTATATCGCGGATGAGGCCTTCTTTACCGGCACCGCGGCCGAGGTGACGCCGATCCGCGAAGTCGACAACCGGCAGATCGGCGGCGGCTCGCGCGGCCCCTTCACCGAACTGCTGCAGACCCGCTACTTCGACGTGGTGCACGGGCGCAGTACGTCCCACATGGACTGGTTGACCCGGGTATGAGTGGCCGGGACGCCGGCAAGCAACAGTGCTGAGGAAACCGTCATGAGCCAGAGTCCCGCCACCCGGCCCGAGGTGATCAAGGTCGCGCGGGCCGACCTGCCCCTGTCGTGCCCGCGTCCGGACGATGAGGTTTGGAACATGCACCCGCGGGTCTATCTGCCGATCGAGAAGACCGGCGAGGCAAGCTGTCCCTACTGCGGGGCCAGGTATCGGCTGGTCGACTGACGTCTGCCGCCTCCCGCCGCGGCGGGCTGCGCATCAGATCAATTGCCGGGCGCGCCTGCTGCCGCGCCCGGGTTACTTCAGGAGCGAATGATGGAACCCACCAAGAGTGCCAATGTTGTGTGGCACGAGGCCACGGTGACGCGCGCCCGCCGCGAGGCACAAAACGGCCACCGCAGCTTCATGCTGTGGTTCACCGGCTTGTCCGGCGCTGGCAAGTCCACCCTGGCGCACGCCGTGGAGGAGACCCTGCACCAGCGCGGTTGCCGGACCTTCGTACTGGACGGCGACAATGTGCGGCACGGCCTGTGCGCGGACCTGGGGTTCAGCGACGTCGACCGGGTCGAGAACATCCGGCGGATCGGCGAGGTCGCCAAACTGCTGGTGCAGGCCGGCGTGATTGCCATGACGGCCTTTATCTCGCCGTTTCGCGCCGAGCGGCAGAAGGTTCGCTCGATGCTGCCGGACGGCGAGTTCATCGAGGTGTATTGCAAGTGCAGCCTCGACGTGTGCGAGTCGCGCGACGTCAAGGGCCTGTATGCCAAGGCGCGCGCCGGCCTGATCAAGAACTACACCGGCATATCTTCGCCCTACGAGGAGCCGGAGACGGCCGAGATCGTGGTCCCTACCGACTCGCTGCCCCTGGAGGACAGCGTCCAGCTGGTGATCGACAGCCTGCGTGCCCGCGGCTTGCTGGAATAAGGCCGCGGCCGCGCCCCTCGCCCTGGGGCCTGCGGCAGCCCGCCACCGGCGGCGGGTCAGACCTTGCTGACCGTGGTGCAGATGCTGCCGGCCCTGGAAAGCGGCGGGGTCGAGCGCGGCACGCTCGAGATTGGTGCTTATCTGGCGCAGCACGGCCACCGGTCGATCGTGATTTCGGCCGGCGGCAGGCTGGTGGAACAGCTGGTGCGCGAAGGCAGCGAGCACCTGGCCTGGCCGGTGGGGCGCAAGTCATTGCTCACCCTGCGCCTGGTGCCGCGCCTGCGACGACTGCTGCTGACCCAGCAGGTGGACATCCTGCACGTGCGCTCCCGGGTGCCGGCCTGGCTGGCCTGGCTGACCTGGCGCGGCATGGACCCGGCCACCCGCCCGCACTTCGTCTCCACCGTCCATGGGCTGTATTCCGTCAATGCCTATTCAGGGGTCATGACCCGCGGTGAACGGGTGATCGCGGTTTCCGACACCGTACGCGGCTACATCGTCGCGAACTACCCGACCATCGATCCCGGCGTGATCCGGGTCATCCCGCGGGGTGTTGCCGCGACCGCGTTTCCCTATGGTTGGCGGCCGTCGCAGGACTGGCTGGGGCACTGGTACGCAAGTCACCCGCAGTTGCTGGCCAAACGCGTGCTGACCCTGCCGGGCCGCATAACGCGCCTGAAGGGACATCACGATTTCATCGACTTGATCGTGGCACTGAAGGCGCGCGGCCTTAACGTGCATGGCCTGGTGGTCGGCGGTGCAGACCCGCGGCGCCCGGGATATGCGCGCGAACTGGATGCCCGGTGCATCCAGCAGGGCCTGCAGGCCGACCTCAGCTTCGTCGGCCAGCGCCCGGACATGCGCGAGATCTACGCGGTGTCCGACCTGGTCTTGTCGCTGTCGACCCGCCCCGAGTCCTTCGGTCGCACCGTGTTGGAGGCCTTGAGCCTCGGGCGCCCGGTGATCGGCTACGACCATGGCGGCGTCGGCGAGGTCCTGGCCGAGGTGTATCCCGCGGGGCGCGTACCACTGGGCGACGGCCCCAGGCTGCTCGAACGTGTGCTCGAACTCCTGAATCAGCCGCCGCCGGTGCCCCGCGAGCACCGCTTCACCCTGGACAATATGCTGTCGCGCACACTCGAACTGTACGAGGAATTGGGGCAACGGTCGCCGAGCACGATCCCGCCCTCGCGCGCCCGGATGGGTTGAGGAAAGGAACAAGACGCTACGCGTTCCTCTTTCACCGTCATGGCAGCGCCGATCGCCCCGATCTCGTCCGGTTCGTCGTCGACCGCGATCCCGTACAAGCTCTTGAAGACGGTCGCACCGGATGGATTCCGGAAGGGCTTTCACTGCGCTTGCGGGCGATGGTTCGATTCGGGGTATTCAAGAAACCGGGAGCCGATCTTGTGTTTTACCTCTTGTACCTGCCGGCAAAAATCATCCGCAAGATCGAACGCGGGTCACGGTTGGCGGCACATTGATGCGGCGATCGGGGCGTCCCGGATTTCCCCGGTTCACTGGCCATAGCTTTCTTGCGGCCAGCGGTAGGGGTGTGATTTTTCCATTCCCAGGGTGACTTCGAGCATGTACTGGGAGACCAGGCGCTCATTGAATTCGCGATGCGCCAATGCGTACCCGGCGCCGGCTAACCTTTGCCGTTCGCTGTCGTCGTCCAGGTAGTACTTCAGCTTGTCGATGAAATCGTCGGGCCCATCGACCTCGACCAGGGCATCGTGGCCGTACAGTTCCCCGAGCCCGAAGGGCTTGGTCGAAAACACCAGCAGGCCGTTGCCCTGATAGATGCCGATGCGGTCGGAGGAATAGAGGTACAGCTCACCGCCAGGCCCGGGGCGGGCGTGCGCAGCCCGTTGGCTGAAGTTGAGGCCAATTTTCGCTTGACCCAGGGCGTGGACGAAAGGGGCGCCGAACAGCGAGGCATTGTGGCCCTCGCCAAAGAATACGCATCGCACCTTAGGCAGATTCTGCACTATCAGGTCGTAGGCGCGGGCGCGCAGGTCCTGACGGTCCAGTGACTTGTGTGCGTGGCCGGCGAAAAACACATCGTAAGGTTGATCTACCTGCTCATGACAGCGATGAGTGTCGATGCTCGGATCTACCGGGTTGGGGATGAATGCCACCCGGGATCGCGCGCCGGCCAGCCCTGAAAGCACCGGGCCCGCGGTGGTGACAAAGGTCCAGTCCACCACTTCCGCCTTGCTCCGGGCATGCTGCACATTGTGGGGAATGAACAGGGGGTCGATGAAATACTGCAAGATCCTCACATTGGGCAGCAGCCGGCGGGCCTGGCTCAGTGTTTCGGACTTGATCACATCGGCCGAACTCAGGGCGATCAGGTCCGGTTGGAAGTTGCGTCAGACCTCGAGCAATTTGCGGTTGCTGGCGCCGACCCCCAGCTTGCGCGTGCCGAAGGGATTAAAGCAGCGCGCGACGTCGCGGTCGCTGAACCAGAAGACCTCGTGATGGTTTCTGATGAAGCCGTTGTTGATGCGGACCGGGAAGAAATAGTTGCGGGCGCCCAGGTACTTCAGGTGTTGGTGAGAGACATGGAGAATTCTCATGGAGGCATTGACTCCTGCAATCCAGTTCTTACAACCGGGTAATGGCTGATCCGCTCAAACGCCCAGCCCTGCAAGGACCGCGGCCAGTTGCTGCCGCAGCTGGGCCTCGGAGAAGAAACGCCGGCTCGTGTCGGCAGCCGCGCGGCCAAGCCGGTCGCGCCGGTCGCGGTCCGCGGCCAGCATTGCCACGCGGTCCGCGAGGGCTTGAGGATCCCCGGGCGGAGTCCACACCAGTCCGGTGTCGGGGGTTCCGCTCAAGGCTCCGGGGTAAGCGCTGGCCCGGCGAGTCACCACGGGTTTGCCGCAGGCCAGGGACTGAAACACCTTGTTTGGTATGACCCGGTCTGCCTTGGGCGTGGTACCGAATACCCCCAGCAGTATGTCGGCCCGGTGGATCCGTCGTGGCAAATCGGCGTAAGGCAGCCAGTTCTCGAATGTCAGGTTGGTCAACCCCCGCGCGGCTTCCTCGCACGCTGTGCGCAAAGGCCCCTGGCCCAACAGCACCCAGCGTGCCGCCGGTCCCCGGTAAAGCCTGGCCGCTTCTACAACGGTCTGTGGTCCCTGCAAGGGGATGAAGCTGCCGAAGAACAGGACTTCGACCGGTCCGGCGTTCGAATGCGGGACGGTTTCCGGTTTGAACAGGGACTCGTCGGCCCCGACATAGACCACGCAGGTCTTCGCAGCGGCCACGCCCAGGGTCCCGGAAAAGTAATTGGCGTGCGCCGGGGTGTCGGCGATCACCCGGTCCGCACGTTGAAACAGCGCCTGTTCCCAGGCCAGCAGGCGGTTGGCCCGGCGACTGCCGGCGCGCAGCTTGTGCCGTTCGTCCACCTGTTTGTCATAGGCGGAGATAAGGGGGTCGAACACCAGGGGTACGCCGTGCCGGACGGCCCAGCGGCTCGCGGCATTGAGGTCGCGTTGCCTGAAGCTGGGCACCCAGATCAGGTCGGGCTTGGCCAGGCGACGCAGCCGTGCCTCCCAGTCGGCCACTGCGCCAAGCTGCGGACGGAAGTCGGCGACCTGCCAGCCCAGAGTGAAGAACAGTTTGCGTAGCAACTGGTTGCGGGAGTAATCCGGGTCGCATCGTCCCCACCAAAGTACCCTGCGCAAAGTCACCTCGCGGTTTCTCGAACGGCAAACGTGGCGCCAGCACTGCGTGCGGCCCACCAAAGGTCATGGAGCGCACGCAGACAGCCTTTATAGGCAAGCGGCATAATCGGCAATGTTATCCCACCGGCCGGACAATATTGCAGCACAATGCCTGGAGCGAAATGGTGGTGCCGCCATCCGCGCGGCGGCCGGTGCAACCAGGCGGCAAGGTTTGCGGTAGGCATGCCGGCATGTGCCAAGGAGCCAGGCGAATTGGCGGCCGCTGCTGGCGAGTGGTCATCTTGATTCAGGAAGTCGCGTGAAACAGATAGTCTGCATGAAGTGGGGGAGCCTGTATCCCGCCGAATACACGAACAAGCTGTATGGAATGGTCCGCAGGAGTATCCAGGGACCAATACGCTTCGTCTGTCTGACCGACGACCCGACCGGCGTGCGCGAGGAGGTCGAGTGCCTGCCCTGTCCGACGGTGGACCTGCCCCCGCCCTACGACAACACCGGCTGGCGCAAGATCAGCCTGTGGGCCGGGGAGCTGCCGGGCATGCAGGGGGACTGGCTGTTCCTCGACCTCGACGTGATCGTCACCGGTGCGCTGGATGAATTCTTCGACTATGCGCCGGAGCAGACCTTCGTGGTCATGCAGAACTGGACGCAGCCGGGGCAGCGGATAGGCAACACCTCGGTGTTCCGCTTCCGGGTCGGTGCCCATCCTTACATCTACGATCGTCTCGTGCCGGAGTTCGAGTCGATCCTGGGCCGCTACAACAACGAGCAGATCTATATCTCCCGCACGGTCTCCGACATGGCCTTCTGGCCCGACCACTGGTGCGTTTTGTTCAAGACGCATTGTGTGCCGCCGATGCCGCAGCGCTGGTGGACACCGCCGACGCTGCCCCGGAACGCCCGCGTCGTCGCTTTCCCCGGTGACCCGAATCCGCCGCTCGCGGTGCGTGGCATCTGGCCCGTCAAGAAGTGGTACAAAAAGCTTTACAAGCACATCCTGCCGGCGGACTGGATCGCCGAGTACTGGCGCGAGTAGGTGGACACCCGCGCTGCTTCGCCGCACTGCGTCGCGCACGGGGCATCGGTGCCGGCGGTTGCTCCCGAGCAGCCGCAAGGCCGGATCAGGGTCAAGCTGCTCAGCCGCTTTGGCGCCGCCCATTGGCTGCACCAGCTGCCGCACAATGCCCCGCATTGGGGGCGCTGCGAGTTTCTTTTCGAACGCGACGCGGCCGATTACGATTGGCTGGTGGTCTACGACGATGTCCCGCCGCGAGCGGGGCAGAACCGGCATACGGGCAGTGAGCGGCTCGCCTGCGCGGCCGGCAACAGCCTGTTGGTGACCACTGAGCCTTCATCGATCAAGACCTACGGCGATCACTTCACCCGCCAGTTCGGCGCAGTGCTCACCAGTCAGGAGGACTGGGCCCTGCCGCATCCCCGGCGCATCTACTCGCAGCCCGCCCTGCACTGGTTCTACGGCGTCGGTGCGACCCACAGTGTGGCGTTCGACGACATGGTGACGCATCCGCCCACCGCCAAGACGGACGACCTGTCCATGGTGTTCTCACCCAAGAGCATGCGTCACACCATGCACTGGCAGCGGCATGCGTTCATGCGCTACCTGATGGACCAGATGCCGGAGATCGCCGTCTTCGGGCGCGGTGCCCGTCCCCTCGACGACAAGGCCCAGGCATTGGACCCGTTCCGGTACCACCTGGCGGTCGAAAACCATATTGGCCTGCATCACTGGACCGAGAAGCTGGCGGATGCGTTTCTGGGCCTGGCCCTGAGATCGGA
>JBFZDU010000330.1:0-2791 GCA_041307205.1 Gammaproteobacteria bacterium
GGGAATTATCGGCGTTGACGGTGATCTTGGCGCCGTTGGCAGGGATCTGAATTTTGTCGAATGCCATGGGTGACTGCCCTTGAGGTGATAGGTTATCCAAATGAGTCAGCTTAGCATCAAGTTTATGACGCGCCTTGCTGCGACCTATCGTGTCTCGCCTGATCCTGTTTAACAAGCCCTACGGGGTGCTCACCCAGTTCACTGACGCCGCCGGTCGGCGCACGCTGGCGGACTACATCGCCGTGCCTGGGGTGTACCCAGCCGGGCGCCTGGACCGCGACAGCGAAGGGCTGCTGTTGCTGACCGACGACGGTGCCCTTGCACACCGCCTGACCCAGCCGCACCGCCAGACCTGGAAGACCTACTGGGCCCAGGTCGAGGGCACACCGGACGCCGCGGCGCTGGCCGCCCTGCGGCGCGGCGTGACCCTGAAGGACGGACCCACCCGTCCGGCCAAGGCGCGACAGATAGCCGAGCCCGCGCTGTGGCCGCGCGACCCGCCGATCCGTCACCGGGCGGCCATTCCGACGGCCTGGCTGGAGATCCGCATCCACGAGGGCCGCAACCGCCAGGTGCGGCGCATGACTGCAGCGGTCGGTCTGCCGACGCTGCGCCTGGTGCGCATTGCCGTGGGGCCCTGGGAACTCGGTCAACTGGCACCCGGTCAGTGGCGCGAGCTTGCGCCGCCGGCGGCGCAAGCGGCAACGCGCCCGACTCGAGCCCGACAGACATTGGGTTAAGATTGCGCGCATGCACTGGGCCCCGCATGTCACCGTTGCCGCCGTGATCCGTCGCAACGACCGCTTCCTGATGGTCGAGGAACTGGCCGATGCGCGGCGGGTGCTGAACCAGCCGGCCGGTCACCTGGAACCCGGCGAAGGCCTGCTGCAGGCCGTGATCCGGGAGGTGCTGGAGGAGACCGCGCATCGCTTCGAGCCGACCGGCCTGATCGGTGTCTATCGCTGGGAGTTCGTGGCCGGCGACCGCACCTACCTGCGCTTCTGCTTCGGCGGCACGGTCGGCGACCCGGACCCGCATCGGCCACTCGATCCCGACATCCTGGCCACCCACTGGCTGACCGCCCAGGCAATCCGCGAGCGCCAGGACGCGCTGCGCAGCCCGCTGGTGCTGCGCTGCCTGGAAGACGCGCTGCGCCAACCCTGGCAGTCCCTGGACCTGTTGCACGATGTGGTCTGAACGCCGGCGGTGCGGGCTGCTGGCCGCCGTGGTCCTGTTCGGCGGCTGCGCCACGCCGCAGGACCCCTACGTCGACCTGATCAACCAGTACGGGATGGTGACCGAACCCGCGCCGGGGCGCTTCTCCGTATGCCATAGCCACTCCTGCGCCCGGGTCGACACAGTGAGTTTGTCGGACGCGGACTGGGCGACGGTGCAGGCACAATTTGCCCCGCCCGCCCTGGATGCAGCGGCGGAGCGGCGCCAGATCGCGGCCGCGATCGCCACCGCGGAACGCCTGGTCGCACCCCGGATCGACGCCGGGCGGGATCGCGGCGGCAACTTCGCCGGCATCACGGCGGGCGGCAACCAGCTCGATTGCATTGACGAATCCACCAACTCGACGACCTACCTGACGTTGTTCGCGCGGCAGGGCTGGTTGCGCTGGCATAGCTTGGAACGCCGCGCCACGCGCGGCTTCATGATCTTCGGTTGGCCACATACCACGGCGGTGATTCGCGAGATCGGGAGCGGCGCGGCTTGGGCGGTCGACTCCTGGTTCCACGACAACGGCGAACCGCCCGAGATCGTGCCACTCGCCCAATGGCGAGACGGCTGGTCGCCACCAGGCTTCAGCAATTTCTGACATGCGGCCCACCCCACCCGGCAAAGTCATCGTCGGCCTGTCCGGCGGCGTGGACTCGGCCGTCGCCGCGCTGCGCCTGATCGAGGCCGGCTGGGAGGTCGAGGCCCTGTTCATGAAGAACTGGGAGGAAGACGACGCGCCCGGCTATTGCGCCGCGGCCGAGGACCTGGCCGCCGCCCAGGCGGTGGCCGAGCGGCTCGGCATCCGCCTGCGCAGCGTCAATTTCGCCAGCGAGTACTGGGACCACGTGTTCCGCTATTTCCTCGCCGAGTACCGCGCCGGGCGCACCCCCAATCCCGACGTACTCTGCAACCGCGAGATCAAGTTCAAGGCATTCCTCGAATATGCGACGGGACTCGGCGCCAACTACATCGCCACCGGGCATTATGCCAACGGCCGCCGCGATGGCGCCTGCTGCCATCTGCTGGAGGCCGCCGACCGCGCCAAGGACCAGACCTACTTCCTGTTCATGCTCGGGCAGTCTGCGCTGTGCCGCAGCCTGTTTCCGCTCGGGGATCTGCACAAGAGCGAGGTGCGAACGATTGCCCGCCGGGCGGGCCTGCCCAACCACGCCCGCAAAGACAGCACCGGCATCTGCTTCATCGGCGAACGCCGCTTCCGCGACTTCCTGGCGGACTACCTGCCGGCCGACCCAGGCAACATCGAAACCCCGGACGGCCGCAACATCGGCCGCCATCACGGCCTGATGTACTACACCCTGGGGCAGCGCCAGGGCCTGGGCGTGGGTGGAATCGCCGGGGCCGGCGAACAGCCCTGGTTCGTGCTGCGCAAGGACCTTGGGCGCAATGTGTTGGTCGTGGGTCAGGGCCACGATCACGCACTGCTCTACACCGACATCCTGGAGGCGGAACAATTGCACTGGACCCTCGGCGCCGCACCCGCCGCGGCTTTCGACTGCCTGGCGCGCTGCCGCCACCGCCAGCCGCAGCAGGCCTGTACGGTGCGTCT
>JBFZDU010000331.1:0-6660 GCA_041307205.1 Gammaproteobacteria bacterium
GGTGCATCTTGCTATAGGTGGTGACATAGTCGACGCCGGCGTTGGTTCGCGAATCCGAGGCGAATACCAGGCCTTCGTCGAGGCTGAGACCGAGACAATAGGTCACATCGGGCTCCCAGTAAGCTGCGCAAGTTCGCAGTATGGAGTGGGGGAGGTCCGGCGAAAAGCCCCAGTTGCGATCGCGCGCGCTCGCCGATCAGGTAGGCCGGGTTTTCTGGTACGCGGTTTGCTTCCCTAAATCTTTGGAACCACGGGATTTCTACCCTCATGTCCATACGCGTCGCACTGCATCATCACACGGAGTATCTCTTCGACCGGCCGGTTGCCCTGTCGCCGCACGTGATTCGCCTGCGCCCTGCACCACATGTGCGCACGCCGGTGCACCACTACGCCATTTCGGTGCAACCCGAAAAGCACTTCATCAACTGGCAGCAGGATCCTTTCGGCAATTACCTGGCTCGGTACGTGTTCCCGGATAAGACTCGGCGGCTGAGCGTGACGGTCGACCTGGTGGCCGAGATCGTCACCATCAACCCGTTCGATTTCTTCGTCGAGGCCTACGCCGATATCTACCCGTTCGCCTACGAGACGCAGCTGCGCAAGGAACTGGCGCCCTATTTCGAAGTCACCGAGCGCGGCCCGCGCCTGCTTGAATGGGTGGCGGCGGCGACGCCCAAGCCTGGCCGTGAACAGATCGTTTATTACCTGGTCGATCTCAACGCCCGATTACAGCAGGACATCGGCTACGTCATTCGCATGGAGCCCGGCATCCAGAGCTGCGAGCAGACGCTCGGCCAGGCCAAGGGCTCGTGCCGCGACACCGCCTGGCTGCTGGTGCAGATCCTGCGGCACCTGGGGCTGGCGGCGCGGTTTGTTTCCGGCTACCTGGTGCAGCTCGCGCCGGACCTGAAGTCGCTGGACGGCCCCTCCGGTCCCGCCCAGGACTTCACCGACCTGCATGCCTGGGCCGAGGTCTTTATCCCCGGTGCGGGCTGGGTCGGTCTGGATCCCACCTCTGGCCTGTTTGCGGGAGAGGGGCACATCCCGCTCGCCTGCACCCCCGACCCGGCCAGTGCCGCCCCGATCACAGGTGCCGTCGACCCCTGTGAGACCGAGTTCCGCTTCGAGAACCGCGTCACTCGCATCCACGAGGATCCGCGCGTTACCAAGCCCTACACCGAGGCGCAATGGCGTGCGGTTATGGCACTTGGCGCTGCCGTGGACGCGGAACTCGCGACTGGCGACGTGCGCCTCACCATGGGTGGTGAGCCGACTTTCGTGTCCATCGACGACATGGACGGCGCCGAGTGGAATATCGCGGCCCTGGGGCCGCACAAACGCGAGCGCGCCGAGGTGCTGCTGCGCCGGCTGTGGGAACGCTTCGCCCCCGGCGGGGCGCTGCACCACGGCCAGGGCAAGTGGTACCCCGGCGAGCCGCTGCCGCGCTGGGCGCTGTCCTGTTACTGGCGCGACGACGGCAGGCCGGTATGGCAGGACGCGGCGCGGCTCGCCGATCCCACCGTGCCGGCCGGCGCCGATGCCGGGCGTGCCGCGGCCTTTGTGCGTGCCCTGGCCGCGCGCCTGGGGGTGCCGGCGGAACACGCCGAGCCCGGCTACGAGGACGTGCTCTATTACCTGTGGAAGGAAGGTACCCTGCCGGCCAACGTCGACGTGTTGAACAGCAAGCTGAGCGACCCGCTGGAACGGGCGCGGCTGCGCCGGCTGTTCGAGCAGGGCCTGGAGTCGGTGGTCGGCTATGCCCTGCCGCTGGGCTGGGACTACCTGCGCGGAAGCTGGGTCAGCAGTGCCTGGAGCTTCCGCCGTGGCCACATGTTCCTGCTGCCCGGCGATTCCCCCATGGGCCTGCGCCTGCCGCTGGACGCCTTGCTGTGGGAGCCGGAGAAACAGCGCCAGATGTTGCCGCCGCGCGATCCCTTCGCCCCGGAGGATGTGCTGCCGGAGGCCTTCGGCGAGGTGCATGCGCGGTACCTGGAGTTCGTGCAGGCGCCGCCGCAGCGCCCCGACATCCGGCCCCAGGGCCTGGCCGACTCGGAGGGCCGGGGGGCCGTTTCCTTCGTCCGCACTGCGCTCTGCGCCGAGGCGCGGGACGGGGTGCTGCGGGTGTTCCTGCCGCCGCTGACCCACCTCTCGCACTGGCTGCAACTGGTGAGTGCGATCGAGGGGGCGGCCACTGAACTCGATATCGGCGTGGTGCTGGAGGGCTACGAGGCACCGGAGGACCCACGCCTCAAGCGCTTCCTGATCACCCCCGACCCGGGCGTGATCGAGGTGAACATCCACCCGGCCGGTTCCTGGGCGGAGATGGTGCGTAACACCGAGACCCTATACGAGGAGGCGCGCCTGGCACGCCTGGGTACCGAGAAGTTCATGCTCGACGGCCGTCACACCGGCACCGGCGGTGGCAACCACGTTACCCTCGGCGGGGCGACCCCGGCCGACAGCCCGATCCTGCGTCGGCCCCAGGTGCTCGGCAGCCTGTTGCGTTACTGGCAGAACCACCCGAGCCTGTCCTACCTTTTTTCCGGCCTGTTCATCGGCCCGACTTCGCAGGCGCCACGGGTCGACGAGGCGCGCAATGACAGCCTGTACGAGCTGGAGATCGCGCTCCAGCAGCTGCCGCCCGGCGAGGTGCCGACGCCCTGGCTGGTCGACCGCATCCTGCGCAACCTGTTGGTCGACGTCACCGGCAACACCCACCGCGCCGAGTTCTGCATCGACAAACTGTACTCGCCGGCCGGGACTTCCGGGCGGCGCGGCCTGGTGGAGTTCCGCGGCTTCGAGATGCCACCGCATGCGCGCATGAGCCTGGTGCAGATGCTGCTGCTGCGCGCGCTGGTCGCGCGCTTCTGGCGCGAACCCTACGAACAGGCCCCGGTGCGTTGGGGTACCGAGCTGCACGACCGGTTCATGCTGCCGCACTATGTGGCGCGCGATGTCGCGGACGTGGCCGCGGACCTCAAACGCTGGGGCTATGGCTTCGATCCCGCCTGGCTCGATCCCTTCGTCGAATTCCGTTTCCCGCGCTACGGCACGGTGAACATCGACGATGTCGAGCTCGAACTGCGTTTCGCCATCGAGCCCTGGCACGTGCTGGGCGAGGAAGTGACGGCGCAGGGCACGGCACGCTTCGTGGATTCGTCAGTGGAGCGGCTGCAAGTGAAGGTGCGCGGCATGACCGACACGCGCCATGTGCTGGCCTGCAACGGTCGCCGGGTGCCCTTGCGCAACACCGGGGTGCGCGGCGACTTCGTCGCGGGTGTGCGCTTCAAGGCCTGGGGTCCGCCGTCCGGCCTGCACCCGACGCTACCGGTGCAGGCGCCACTGGTATTCGACCTGGTCGACAGCTGGTCCGGTCTTTCGCTGGGGGGCTGCACCTATCACGTGGTCCATCCGGGTGGCCGCCACTACGACAACCTGCCGGTCAACGCCTACGAGGCGGAGGCGCGGCGCCTGGCGCGCTTCTGGGCGCTGGGGCACAGCGGTGGGCCGTTGCAGCCGCCGCCGGAGGAGTCGCCGGGCGAACACCCCTACACCCTGGATCTGCGCTATGGCTATCAGCGGCGCTGAGACGCGGGTACGGAAGGTCCCGCAAGGAGACATATGCCACCAATCGATCTGAAGCAATACGACGCCAGCCGCGCCTACGACGAACTGCTGGCGCGTTCGAACCGGGCGCGGCCCTATGCCAGGAGCCTGGCCAACCATCTGCGCAAGATGGACGAGGCAGAGCTGGCGGCGCGGCAGGCCGCGGCGGATATGGCGATCAAGGAGATGGGCATCACCTTCACTGTCTATTCGCAGGAGGATGGCGGCACCATCGACCGCGCCTGGCCGTTCGACATCATCCCGCGCATCATCCCCAAGTCCGAATGGGACCAGGTCGAGGCTGGCCTCAAGCAGCGGGTCAAGGCCCTGAACCTGTTCATCGACGACCTGTACCACGACCAGAAGATCGTCAAGGACGGGGTGTTCCCGGCCGAGGTCCTGGCCGATTCCAAGAACTTCCGCCCGCAGTGCGTCGGGGTCAACCCGCCGCTCGGCATCTGGGCGCACATCTGCGGCTCCGACCTGGTGCGCGATGCCGACGGCACCATGTACGTGCTGGAAGACAACCTGCGGGTGCCCTCCGGGGTGTCCTACATGCTGGAGAACCGCCAGGTCACCAAGCGCGTGTTCCCCGAACTGTTCGAGGATTACGCGCCACTGCCGGTGGACGATTACTCCAGCCAACTGTTCGATACCCTGGCCGCCTTGTCGCCGCGCCGGGTGCGCAACCCCGAGGTGGTGGTGCTGACGCCGGGGATCTACAACTCGGCCTATTTCGAACATGCTTATCTGGCGCAGCAGATGGGCTGCGAACTGGTCGAGGGGCGGGACCTGTTCGTCGATGCCGACGACTGCGTGCAGATGCGCACCATCTACGGCCCGCAGCGCGTCGACGTGATCTACCGGCGTATCGACGACCTGTTCCTGGACCCCGAGACCTTCAACCCCGACTCGACCCTGGGCGTGCCCGGGCTGTTCCGCGCCTGGAAGGCCGGCAAGGTCGGCTTGGCCAACGCCCCCGGCGCCGGCGTCGCCGACGACAAGGTGGTTTACGCCTTCGTGCCCGAGATCATCAAGTATTACCTGGGCGAGGAGCCGGGCATCCCGAATGTCCCGACCTACCGCTGCATGTACAAGGACGAGCGCGAGTATGTGCTGGAGCACCTGCAAGAACTGGTGGTCAAGCCGGCCAACGAGTCCGGTGGCTACGGCATGTTGATGGGTCCGATGTCCACCGCCGCGGAGCGCGAAACTTTCGCGCGCTTGATCCGCCGCAACCCCCGCAACTACATCGGCCAGCCGACCCTGTCGATCTCCACCGTGCCGACGGTGGTGGGTGACCACGTCGAACCGCGGCATGTCGACCTGCGGCCCTTCATCCTCAGTGGCAAGGAGATCCAGGTCACCATGGGCGGGCTGACGCGGGTGGCGCTGCGCAAGGGCTCTTTGGTGGTGAACTCATCCCAGGGTGGCGGCAGCAAGGACACCTGGATCGTCGCCGAGGAGAAAAACTGATGCTGTCGCGGGTCGCGGAAAATCTGTACTGGCTGTCCAGATACGTCGAGCGGGCCGAGAACACCGCCCGCCTGGTCAATGTCAACGCCTTCCTGCTGCTGGACCTGCCGCGCGGTACGGCGCCGGGCTGGCAGCCGCTGATCGCCATCAGCGGGCTGCAGCCGCTGTACCAGGAGCTGTTCGGCGATTGCGAGGAGCGCAGCGTGGTGCGCTTCCTGCTCGGCGACCCGCGCAACCCCAGTTCGATCGTGAGCAGTCTGCAGGCGGCGCGCGAGAACTGCCGCACGGTGCGCGATATCCTGCCGCGCGAGATCTGGGAACTGCTCACGCACATGTCCCTGTATGCGCGCGAGAACCTGGCGGCGGGGTTGTCCAAGAAAGGCCGCCATGCCTACTTGCGCAAGATCATCGAGGGTTCCGAGCTGGTCAGCGGCAAGGTCATCTCGACCATGTTGCGCGACGAGACCTATCACTTCCTCACGCTGGGTCGCAACATCGAGCGCGCCGACATGACCACGCGCATCATCGACGTGCGCAGCAGCAATCTGCTGCCGGCCTCGCCTACCGAGCTGCGGCCGTTCGAGACTATCCAGTGGGTCAGCGTGCTCAAGTCCATGACCGCGTACCAGATGTACCGGCGCAAGATGCAGGTGCGGGTGCAGCGCAGCGAGGTGTTGCGCTTCCTGTTCCTGGATCGGCAGTTCCCGCGTTCGTTCCTGCGTTGCCTGGACGCCATCGGCGAGAGCCTGGCCACGCTCAAGAACCCGCGCGACACCGCGGATTACCTCAAGGGCTTCGTCGCCATGGTGGAGGCGACGCCGGTGGAGGAGCTCAAGCACGAAGACCTGCACGCCTTCATCGACCAGTTACAGCTCAAGCTCATCGAGCTGCACCAAAAGCTGGCGACCAGCTATTTCCCGCCGCCGTTGGCGGCGAGTGCCTGAGTCGGGCTTGGCCGATAACAGCCGCCGCTGAGCGGTGCGGTCGGCTGGGCTGTTGCTGGAGGCCGCCTACCGCCGATTCGGCATACCGAGGGCCGGGGCCCCTGCCAGGGCCAGGGTTGCCTGTTCCAGCCAGCGCCAGGGGTCGTCGCGGCGTGCGCCCTTGATCACGCCGTCGATCTGCTGGCACTGCGCCAGCAGGCCGAGCAATGCGGGCGGGCGCAGCCGCCCGAGGGCCGTGCCCAGCACCGGCTTGCGTTTGTCCCAGACCCGGGCCCGGCTCATGGCCTGCTCGGCGCTGGCGCCGCTCGCGACCGCCTGGGCCAGCGGCAGCAGGGCGCGCAGTTCGCGGCTGAGCGCCCATAACACCACCGCGGCGGCGACCCCTTCGGCATGCAAACCGGCGAGGATGCGGATACAACGCGCGGCCTCGCCGCGCAGGGCACTGTCGAGCAGCTCGAACACATCGAAGCGGGCACTGTCGGCCACCGCAGCGGTCAAGGTCGCGGCGTCGATCGCGCCCGGTCCGTGCAGCAACAGCAGCTTTTCGATTTCCTGGCTGGCGGCGAGCAGATTGCCCTCGATCCGGTCGGCCAACAGCGCAGCGACTTGCGGGCCGGGCTGCAGCCCGGCCCGC
>JBFZDU010000332.1:0-14987 GCA_041307205.1 Gammaproteobacteria bacterium
GTCGCCGGCCTGTTGTCGACGGCGTGGCAGGGCGTGGCGGCGGCGCCCCCCACCGATGCCTTGCATCATGTCAAGCCCGAGGCCTGTAAGCAGTGTCACGAAGAAATCTTTCAGCAATGGCAGGGCTCGATGCACGCCCAGAGTTCCGCGTTGAAAGACCCCCTGCATGGTGCCTTCTATCGCAACCTGGGTGCCGATCCGACCCAGGAAGGCGCCAAGATCAACGACAAGTACCCGGTCTGCCTGAAGTGCCACGCGCCAGTCGCGGCAATCGACAAGACCACCAAGCTCGACGCCGCCGATGCCTACGCCAACGGCGTCAGCTGCGTGACCTGCCACTCGTTCAGTGCCTTCAAGGGAACTGACACCCCGGACGGCAAGCCGCTGTACGGCGTTGACGCCTACCAGGTCGACACGAAATCGCTGCATGGCCCGTCTGGCATCACCTACACCACGGACCGCGTGCCCGAAGGCGCCACTTGGCCGACCCCGGTCCATCATCCGCAACCCATGACGGGCAACAACGCCGCGGTATTCAAGAGCAATGACGCCTGCATGGGCTGTCATGAGAAGCGCGGCAATGCGCATGGCGTGCCGCTGTGCCGCACCGGCGACGAATACCGCAACGCCAAGAATTTCGTGAACTGCCAGTCCTGCCACATGGGCGTGGTCAAGGTGCCCAAGCTGAAGGACGGGGCCGTCGTCCCGGGCGAGTTCGTCACTATCGCCGATCACAGCATGGGTGGCGGCCATGATGCCAAGATGGTCGCACGCGGCCTGGCGATGGATATGCAGACCGATGCGACCGACCAGGTAATCAAGACCACCATCACCCTGCGTAACCGCCTGCCGCACGATTACCCGACCGGCGCCCCCTTCCGCAACCTGTACCTGAAGCTCGCGGCCTACGACAAAGACGGCAAGGAGCTGTGGAAGAACTACCAGGTCCATCCGATCAAGGACGACCCGCAGGCCGCCTTCTGGTACACCCTCGCGGACGAGGCCGGCAAACCGACCTCGCCGCCACTCGCCAAGCAAGTGACCGCGGACACCCGGCTCAAACCCAACGAAGTGCGCACCCTGAGCTACGAGATCCCGCGCACGGCGGCGACCGCGATCGTGCGTGCCGAGGCCCTGTACGATCTGCTGTTGCCACCGATCAAGGCCAGCGTGAAGGGCAAGGTACCCGACGAGTTGCTCCGCCCGGTGCTCGCCGCATCGGCCGAGACGCGGTTCTGACGCCCTTGGTCCCGGCCTGCGGCCCGCCGCAGGCCGGGCACATTGAACGAGCAGTGTGACCATGCGTTGGATCCGCCTGACGGCGCGCGTTGCGACGGGCCTTGCGCTGACCCTCGGCGCAATGGTGTCTGCCCCGGCCGAGGACGCTTCCGGGTGGGACTGGGGTGCCATCGAGGCGCTGGACGACACCCCCATCCAGGCGCCACGCCGCGACAGCATGCCGACCCGCACCGTGCCGGCACCGCCACCTGTGGCCGCGCCCGATCTCCAAGGCAGGATCCTGCCGGCCGGCGAAGTGTTCCGGGAGATGCCCGATTTCTCGGTCGTGCCCAGCACCAAGGACAAGGAAATGCACCCCTGCGGCAACTGTCACCGCTGGGTCAAGAGCGACCCGACCCCAAGATCGCTGCGCCAGCCGCACGACAATTTCTCGCTGCAACACGGGCTCCACGGGCGCGGCCAGTTCTGGTGTTTCACCTGCCACGATCTGGCCGGCAACGGCGGCCTGAAGACGCTCGAAGGACAGGGATTGGCTTTCGACGAGGCCTATTTCCTGTGCAGCCAGTGTCACGTCGACAAGGCGCGCGACTGGGCCTTCGGCGCCCACGGCAAACGGGTCGGCAACTGGCAGGGCGAGCGCACCGTGTACAACTGCACCGCGTGCCACTACCAGCACGCGCCGGCCCTCCTCTACCGCGAGGCCATGGCCGGACCCGTGCCGCGCCAGGGTCTGGAACGCCCGGCCCACTGGCGCCCCAGGGCCGCAGCGGAGCAGCGCGTGTTCGAACACCCCAAGCCTTGGGAACGCACGGAGGCCGCCGCGCGATGAACGATAAAGCCGACCTGGCACGCCGCCACTTTCTCAAGGGCCTGGTCGCGGTGACCGGGGCGGCCGGTGCCGCCTCCAGCGCCCCGGCCTGGGGCGGCAGCACCCTGGGTGACGCCTTCGCCGATTTCTTCCAGGACCACTACCAGCGTATGACCCCCGAGGAGATCGCGGACTCCCTGGCACGCATCGAACGCCAGGCGCAGCGCCGCTACGGTGTCGACATCCGCTGCGAGAACACCGCGCCTCAGCCGGGCGTGGTGTTCGGCTACGCGCTCAACATCGCCAAGTGCCGGGGTTACCGCGACTGTGTTCACGCCTGCGTCCAGGAGAACAACCTCAGTCGCGACACCCAGTACATCCGGGTGGTCGAGATGGAGGAAGGCAACCTGGATCTGCTGCGCGGCGACCACTACTACGACAGCCGCGACGTCCCGCACCCCGGCAAGTACTACCTGCCCATGCAGTGCATGCAGTGCGACAACCCGCCGTGTGTCAACGCCTGCCCGGTCGAGGCCACCTGGATGGAACCGGACGGCATCGTCGTGGTGGACTACAACTGGTGCATCGGCTGCCGGTATTGCATGGCTGCCTGCCCCTACCAGGCGCGGCACTTCAACTGGGGGAACCCCCAGCTGCCGGTGGCCGAGATCAACCCGGTCACTCATTACCTGGGAAACCGGCCGCGGCCGCGCGGCGTGGTCGAGAAGTGCCACTTCTGCATCCAGCGCAGCCGCGCAGGGCAGCAGCCGGCCTGCCAGGAGGCCTGTCCCACCGGGGCGCGCATTTTTGGCAACCTGCTCGACCCCGACAGCGAGATCCGCTACGTGCTCGCCAATAAGGCCGTGTTCCGGCTCAAAGAAGAGCTCGGCACCGAGCCCAAGTTCTGGTACTTCAGGGACTGACGCCATGACCCTGCTGTATTTCCTGCGCGACTGCCTGCGGTCGATCTTCTCCGGCAGCTGGCGCTACTGGCTGTGGGTGGTGTTCCTGCTGGGCGTGATCGGCTTCGGCGGTTGGCACTATTGGCTGCAGATCACCCAGGGCCTAGTGGTCACCAATCTCACCAACCAGGTTTCCTGGGGATTTTACATCGCGAACTTCACCTTCCTGGTGGGCGTGGCCGCCGCCGCGGTGATGCTCGCGATCCCCGCCTATATTTTCAACCGCCACGACATCAAGGACGTGGTGCTGATGGGCGACACCATGGCGATCGGGGCGGTCACCATGGCCATCCTGTTCGTGCTGGTGGACCTGGGTCGCCCCGATCGGATCTGGCACCTGCTCCCCGGCATCGGGCGATTCAATTTTCCTGATTCCCTGCTGGTCTGGGACGTGATCGTGCTCAATGGCTACCTGCTGCTCAACGCCGGCATCTCCTTCTACGTCATCTACTCTCGCTACCAGGGTAGCGAACCGCAGCTGCGCCGCTATTTTCCGTTCGTCGTGGTTGCAATCTTCTGGGCCATCTCCATCCACACGGTGACGGCCTTCCTGTACTCCGCAAACAGCGGCCGGCCCTTCTGGAGCAACGCCCTGCTGGCACCGCGTTTCATCGCCTCGGCCTTCGCCTCGGGGCCGGCGCTGATGATCCTGGGCCTGCAGGTCATCCGCCGGGTCAGCGGCTACCCGATCCACCAGAGCGTCCTCGACCACTTGGCGCTGGTGATGACGGTCGCGTTGCAGGTCACCCTGTTCTTCGTCGGCGCCGAGCTGTTCACCGAGTTCTACAACGAGACCGAACACGCCGCCTCGGCCCGCTACCTGTATTTCGGCCTCGATGGGCACGCCGCCCTGGTACCCTGGATCTGGACTGCCCTGGGCATGCTGGCAGTCGCCTCCTTCATCGGCATGGTGCACCCGCTGCGGCAGAACCTGTACCTGCTGAACCTGGCCTGCCTGTTGACCGCCGCCGGGGTGTGGATCGAGAAGGGCATGGGCATGGTGGTGCCCGCCTTCGTGCCCACGCCCATCGGCGAGATCGTCGAATACACCCCGAGTGCGTCGGAAATCGCGATCAGTTTGGGAATTTGGGCCATCGGGTTGCTACTCTTCACGGTGTTGGCCAAAGCGGCGCTGCCGATCGAGTGCGGTCAGCTGCGCCGTCCCGGCATCAAGGTCGCCGAGCCCATTTGCCCGGTACCCAACAACCCCCAGGAGAAACCCGCATGAAAGTCCCGCAGCAGTTGTTCCGCCTGAGCGTTCTGGTGCTGAGCTTTGCCCTGATCCTGCCGGCCATGGCCGATACCGTCAAAGGGCGGATCAAGGCCCTGTCCAACAAGGCCGGCACCATCCAGCTGGAGATCAAGGACCAGCCGCCGGTGGTGGTGCGTTTCGATGCCAACACGCTGATCGAGGGCGCGGCGGGGATCGATGACCTGATCGCACCGGACCTGATCGAGGTCGAACACACCCCGGGACAGCCGGCCAGCAAGATCAAGAAAATCGTGTTCGGCCTGCCCTCGGGCGTAGAGATCGACATCAACGAGATGCTGGCGATTCTGCAGGGGCAGCGCGGCAGCTACCTGCTGGGTGATGCGCGCCCCCTCAAGCGCTATCAGGAAGGGCACATCCCCTCGGCCGTGGCGACCCCGACGACCAAGGCGGACGAACTGCTGGCCCGGTTGCCGGCCGACAAGAGCCAGCTGCTGGTCTTCTACTGCGGCGGACCTACTTGCCCCTTCACCAAGCAGGCCTACGAGATCGCGACCGGCGCGGGCTACACCAATATCAAGGGCTTCCAGGCCGGCATCCCCGGCTGGAACAAGGCCAAGCTGCCGGTCCACGCCAGCCGCCCCTGGGTGGCGGAAAACCTCAACGAACACCTGGTGCTGCTCGACGTCCGCGACGCCGCGACGGCCGGCGCCAGTCACCTGCCGACGGCCGTCACCCTGCCGACGGCGCAACTGCAAGCCATGACCCAGGCCTTCATTCGCGACCAGGCCCTGCCGCGACTCCCCGGTGTCACCGACGTCCGCTCGCCCATCGTGCTGTATGCCGCGACCCACACCGATCGCGACGCCCTGCTCGCCTACAAGGAACTGCGCAGTTGGGGCTATGAAAACGTCGGCATCCTCGAGGGCGGGCTGACCGCCTGGACCGCCGCTGGGCTGCCGACGGCATCCGGCGCCCTGGCGACGGACATCAACTACAGCAAACAGCTGCTGCCCGGCGCCATCGCCCCCGATGAGTTTATGGCGTTGGTCGCCCAGCCCGGCAATACCATCTTCCTCGACGTGCGCAGCGAGGCCGAGCTTGCCCAACAGGGTGCACTCAAGGGCGCCCTGCACATCCCACTCGATCAGCTCGCCGGGCGCATCGCCGAGCTGCAACAGGGCAAAGAGGTGATCGCCTACTGCGAGAATGGCATCCGCGCCGAAATGGCTTATGAAACGCTGCGCTCGAACGGCATCCAGGCGCGCTTCCTCAACGAGACCACCCGCTTCGACGCGGCTGGCAACATCGGCCTGTAACGACACCCTCCCGGACATGAAACGGCGCGAATTCATCAAGCTGTCCGGCCTGCTCGGGGCCGGGGCGGTGGCCCCGGCCGCCTTGCTGAGCGGCTGTGCGCAGCGCCCGCTGCCGGGCAGCGGGCGGGTCACGGTGACCCCCACGGTGTGCGATATCTGCTTCTGGAAGTGCGCCGGGCAGGTGCACCTGGAGGACGGCAAACCGTGGAAGATCACCGGCCACCCGCACGACCTGCACAGCGGCGGCCGGCTGTGCACCCGCGGCACCGCCGGCATGGGCGCTTACCAGGACCGCGACCGGCTAAAGCAGCCCTTGCTGCGGTCCGCGAACGGCGCCGGCCAGAGCTTCCGCCCGGCCAGTTGGGACGAGGCGTTGGACTTCATCGCCGGGCGCATGCGCGAGATTGCCGCCAAGCACGGCGGCGACCGCTTCGCGCTGCTCTCGCACGGCTCGGGGGCGGGCCATTTCGAGCGGCTGCTGGCCGGCCTGGGCTCCTTTACCGTCGCCCAGCCCTCATTCGCCCAGTGCCGCGGACCGCGCCAGACGGCCTTCGCCCTCACCTATGGCGAGGACGTGGGTTCGCCCGACCGCACCGACATGGCGCACAGCCGCTGCATCGTGTTGATCGGATCGCACATCGGCGAAAACTTGCACAACGGCCAGGTCCAGACCTTGGCCCAGGCGCTCGACCGCCGCGCCACCCTGATCACGGTCGACCCGCGTTTCTCGGTGGCCGCCGGCAAGTCGGACTACTGGCTGCCGATCCGCCCCGGCACCGACTTGGCCCTGCTGCTGGCCTGGATGAACGTGCTGATCAACGAGGGCCTGTACGATCGCGACTACATCGCCCGCTACACCACCGGCTTCGAACAGCTGCAGGCGCACGTCCAGCCCTACAACCCGGAATGGGCCTACCTGGAGACCGGCCTCGACCCGGCCCTGATCCGCGACACGGGACGCACCATGGCGCGGCACCTGCCAGCGACCCTGGTGCATCCCGGCCGCCATGTCACCTGGTACGGCGACGACACCCAGCGCGAGCGCGCCATCGCCATCCTCAACGCCCTGCTGGGGGCCTGGGGTCGCGAGGGCGGCTTCTACATCCAGGAAAAGGTCAAGCTGCCGGTATTCCCCGGGCCGCAGCCGCCCAACGACGACCACGCCTGGATGGCGCGGGTGCAGCCGCAGTTCCCGCTCGCCCCCAAGGGGGTCAGCCAGGCAGTGATCGATGCCTGCATTGGCCCTGACGCCTACCTCAAGGGTTTGTTCGTCTACGGCACCAACCTGCCGATCACCATCCCCAATATCCGCGGCAAACTGCAGCAGGCCGCCGACAGCCTCGACCTACTGGTGGTGGTGGAGGTGCAGCCGGCCGAGATCACGGGCTACGCCGACGTGATCCTGCCCGAGTGCAGTTACCTGGAGCGCTACGACGAGCTGCGCAACGCGCCCGAACGCGAACCCAGCCTGGCGCTGCGCGCCCCCGCCTTCGAACCGCGGCACGACAGCAAGCCGGCCTGGTGGATGGCCAAGCAGCTGGCCGAACGGCTGGACCTGGGTCAGTATTTTCCGTGGAGCGATTATGCGGAGGTGCTGGACTGGCAGGCCCGGCAGGTTGGCAGCTCGCTGGACGAACTGCAGCGCCTTGGGGTGAAGCCCTTCCCGCGCACCACCCCGCTGTACTTCGCCGCCGGCGAGGAACGGCGCTTCAAGACCCCGAGCGGCAAGATCGAACTCTACTCGGCGACACTGGCGCAACAGGGCCACGACCCCCTGCCCCGCTACACCCCGCCGGAGGAGCCCCCGGCTGGATTCCTGCGCCTGATCTACGGTCGGGCGCCGGCCCACACCTTCGGCCGCACCATCAACAACCCGCAGCTGTTCGAATTGATGCCGGAGAACAATGTCTGGGTGAATCCCTTGACCGCCGCCCGACACGGGGTGGTCAACGGCGCCTATGTGCGGCTGCAGAATCCCGACGGCGTCGTCAGCAACAGCGTGCGGGTGCGGGTAACCGAACGCGTCCCGCCCAACGCCGTGTTCATGGCGCACGGCTTCGGCCGCACCGCGGCCGGGCTGCGCCTGGCGGTCGGCGTAGGTGCGGATGATGCCTCGCTGATGACCAACGTCAAAGTCGACCCGATCTGCGGCAGCACCGGCATGCGCGCGAACTTCGTGACCCTGGTGGAGGCCTGAACCGGTGACCCGCTACGCCATGGTGATAGACACCCGGACCTGCATCGGCTGCGGCGACTGCGTGGTGGCCTGCAAGACCGAGAACCATGTACCGGTCGGGCTGAACCGCGACTGGGTGGTGGAGGCAACCCGCGGCACCTACCCGCACCTGCAGACCGAGTTCCGCTCCGAGCGCTGCAACCACTGCAGTCATGCCACCTGCGTGTACACCTGTCCAACCGGTGCCAGCCACTATTGGCGCGACAGCAACATCGTGCTGGTGGATCCGGCCAAGTGCACCGGCTGCAAGGCCTGCATCGCCGCCTGTCCCTACGACGCGCGATTGCTGATGCATCCCGATGGCTACGTCGACAAGTGCACCTTCTGCCACCACCGTGTGGAACAGGGCTTGGATCCGGCCTGCGTATCGACCTGCCCGACCCACTGCATGCATTTCGGCGTCCTCGACGACCCGGCGTCGAGAGTAGCGGAACTGCTGCGCAGCCGTTACTACAAGACGCTGCTCCCCGAGACCGGCAACCAGCCGAACGTGTATTACCTGCGCTGAGGAGGCCAGGCGACCGCCATGATCGAGGAAGTCCTCAGCACCGTGCGCTACAACCCCAAGGTCGACCCGGTGTTGGGCATCTGGACCTGGGAGATCTCGGTCTACCTGTTCCTCGGCGGCATGACCGCCGGGATCCTGTGTTTCGCCGCGGCCGTGCACCTGCTCAAGCAGCAGCACGAACAACCCTTCACCGCCTGGCAACTGCCGCTGTGGGCGCCGATCGTCCTGTCGCTCGGCATGACCACGCTGTTCCTGGACCTGGAGTACAAGCTGCACGTGTTCCGCTTCTACACGACACTGCAGCCGACCTCGCCCATGTCCTGGGGCTCCTGGGTACTGATGCTGGTCTACCCGCTCAGCATCCTGCTGATCGGCGCCACCCTGCGCAACGGCTACCCGCGCCTGGCGGCCTTGGCCGAACGCCTGCCGCTGCTCAGCCCGCTGCTCGATCTGTGCGAACGCCGCCGTACCCTGATCGCGGCTGCGACGCTGCCGGTGGGCATCGCCCTGGGCATCTATACCGGCATCCTGCTCAGCGCCTTCGGCGCCCGCCCCTTCTGGAACTCCGCCATCCTCGGCCCGCTGTTCCTGGTGTCGGGCCTGTCCGCGGCCGCCGCGCTGGTGATCCTGGCCGCCCGCCCGGGCACCGAACGCCACCGGTTCGCGCGGGTGGACGCCGGCTTGATCGCGCTGGAACTACTCTTGGTTGGACTACTGGTGGTGGGACTGGCCAGCGGCGCGCAAGTCCAGTTCGACGCCCTGGCGCTGATCATGGGCGGCAGCTATACGGTGCCGTTTTGGGTCTGGTTCGTGGCCCTGGGCCTACTGGTCCCGCTGGCACTGGAGCTGTGGGAACTGCGCGGCCCGCATGCCCTGGCCTTGCTGGCGCCGTTGCTGGTGCTCGGCGGCGGGTACCTGCTGCGCCACCTGACCGTGGAACTCGGTCAGCTCAGCACCTGGAACGACTACGCCGTGCAGTTCGACCCCGCGCTGCTGGAGCGGTTGCACTGACCCGACCATAGGACCCCGCCCATGACCCGTCTGCCCATCCTCGCCACGATCGCCCTGCTCCTGGCCCTCGGCGGTTGCACGCCGACCCCCACCACGCAGCCGTTGGCGAGCCTTGACCAACTCGCCAGCGCCGCCCTGCGCAAGGACCACGCGATCTCGCCGGCACAGCTCGCCGACCGGGTCATGGCACGCCGCGAGGACCATGTGCTGCTCGACCTGCGATCGGCGCAGGCGTATACCGCCGGGCACATCAAAGGCGCCCGTAACCTCGAATTGCCGCTGCTGTTCGGACCCGCGGGCGACGCGAGCCTGCCGCCTGCCTACGACCTGATCGTCTATGCCGACGACGGCGGCAGCAGTGCCCAGGCCGCGGCATTGCTGCGGGTCGCCGGGCGCAACGCCTACTACCTCGACGGCGGCTACCAGGGGTGGCGGGCGCACCTGCATGGCGAGCCGGCCCCGACCACGGCGCAGGAAGCAGCCAAGCGCGCCGCCGTCGCCTGCTGGTTCGAGGGCGACTACGTCGCCGCCGCCGGCTTGGCGGTCAAGAGTGCGCCGGCGCCGTCGGCAGGCTATACGCCGCCACTACAGCCGGCCGCACCGCCGCCGGCGGAGGATCCGCTTGGCCTGGGGCTGGGGCTGGGGTTAGGCCCGGAGACGGCACCGGCGCCTAGCGCGGGGCGGCTGCGGGTCGGCGAGGGTTGCTGACGGCCAACGGCGCCGCCGCGGCGCGGCAAATCCGGCCGGGGCGGCCCTCCTGCAGCGCGACGAAACCGCGCCGTCCAGGAGTCCCGAACGCCGCGACCGGTGCTGACAGACTCAGCGCAGATCCCGCTTATACGACGGCAGATCGATGTTCTTGGCCTCTGAGACATTGGCGAAGCGCAGGTCCACCGTGGCCAGTTCGACACCCGTGAAATCGGCACCGGTCAGCACCGCGTGCCGCATGGAACTGCCGCCGATCACCGCGTGTGTCAGGTCCACACCGGTCAGATCGGCCTCGCTGAAATCGGTATGCGATGCCCATACGCGGGACAACTTGGCATCCCGCAACCGCGCGCCGTTCAACCGCGCCCGGTTGATCACGGCGAAACCGTCGCTGCGGCAGGTGGTCAGGTCGGCCTTGCTGAGATCGGCACCCGCCAGATTGGCCCCGTTTAGATGGGCATCACGCAGATCGGTCCCTTGCAGATCGGCGCGCCGCATCTCGGCGTCGATCAACAGGGCATTGCGCAACTCAGCACCACTCAGATCACTCTGCGAGAGGTCCGCGCCCTGCATGTCTGCCCGTTCGAGCTGCGCCTGGCGCAAATTCGACTGGCACAGGCGTACCCGGCGCAGGTCGGCGTGCGAGAAATCGGTCTGGTGCAGGTCGCAGCCGTGCAGATCGGCCGCATCGCGCCGGTGATCGGCGCCCAGATGTGCACCCACCAGGCTGGCCCCGCTGAGGTCCGCGCCGTTCAGATGCACGCCGTGCAGCACCGCACCATCGAGTCGCGCACCGCGCAGGTTGGCGCCGCGCAGGTCGGTATTGTCGAAACGGGCCCCGCTGAGGTCCAGACCCGACAGGTCGGCGCCTGCCAGGCGCAACTCGCGCAGGTCGGCCGCCCGTAGCCCGGCGGCATCGATCCGCTCCAGAACTTCGCCGGTTTCACGGTGTCTGATTTCGATCATTTTCGTTCTCCTTAGCATCCGCTGGGGTCAAGCGTCGACGTTATTGGCAGTGAGCGCAAGCGGCCGCCCCGTGCCGCGCGTCCCCGCCGTCCAACCCTGCGACCATCCGCATCGGCCTAGCCCACGGTCTCTGCAACCTGCGCCGCCCCGGACGGACTGTAGTGCTGCATCCACAGGTAGTAAATGATCGGCACGGCCATGCGGGACAGCAGCAGCGACGCAATCTCCCCCGCCATCAGCGAGATGGCCAGGCCTTGGAAGATCGGATCGAACAGGATCACGCTGCCACCCACCACCACCGCCATGGCCGTCAACAGCATCGGGCGAAACCGCACCGCGCCGGCATCGATCACGGCTTCCGCCAGCGGCATGCCCTGGGTCACGCGCAGCTTGATGAAGTCGACCAGGATGATGGAGTTGCGCACCACGATGCCGGCCCCCGCCATGAAGCCGATCATTGAGGTGGCGGTGAAGAAAGCCCCCATGGCCCAGTGCGCCGGCAGAATGCCGACCAGCGAAAAGGGGATGGCCGCCATAATGATGAACGGCGTGCGGAACGAGCGAAACCAACCCACCACGAGGATATAGATGAGCACCAGGACCACGGCGAACGCAGCGCCCAGGTCGCGGAACACCTCGTAGGTGATATGCCACTCGCCGTCCCACTTCAGCGCCGGCCGTTCGGTCGAGAACGGCTGGCGGATGTTCCAGATATCGAGCGGCGCCGTGCGACCCTCGGGGACGTAGGCGCGGATCTTGTCATTGAGCTGCAGCAGGGCGTAGATGGGGCTCTCGGCGGCGCCCGCCACGTCCCCCGTCACATAGACTACCGGCAACTGGTTCTTGCGATAGATGCTCTTCTCGCCGACACCCTGGACGATGCGCGTCACCTCGCCCAGCGGCACACAGTGCTCGCCGGAGCACACCGGCAGCGGCAGCAGGTCGGCCGGCTGGGCACGCTGACTGAGCGGCAGGCGCACCCGGATCGGCACGTCCTCTTTCTCCGTGCCGACGTGCAACAGGCCGGCATCGGCCCCGGCCTGCGCAATGCGCAGCACCTGTGCCACCTGTTCGGCGCTCACCCGGTGCCGGGCCGCCTTCTCCGGTTCGAAGCGGAACACCAGCAGCGGCTGGTCGGCCTCCACGTACCAGTCGACGTCCACTACCCCGGGGGTTTCCTCGAACAGCTCCTGCACCCGCCTGGCGATGGCGATTTGCTCGGCGTAGTCCGGCCCGTAGATCTCGGCCACGATGGTCTGCAACACCGGCGGCCCGGGCGGCACCTCCGCGACCTTGAGCCGCGCCCCGCACGCGCGCGGCAGGGCCTGGATGCGTTCGCGCATCTGCTTGGCGATGTCATGACTCTGCAGGTCGCGCTCGCCCCTGGGCACCAGGTTGACCTGGACATCGGCGACATTGGGTCCGCGGCGCAGGAAGTAGTGACGGACCAGACCGTTGAAATTGTACGGCGCCGCCGTCCCGGCATAGATCTGGTAGTTCAGGACTGTCGGGTCGCCGCGCAGTTCGGCGGCCAGGGCGCGTGCCAGGTTGGCCGTGCATTCGAGCGTACTGCCCTCATCGGTGTCGACGATGATCTGCAATTCGCTCTTGTTGTCATAGGGCAGCATCTTCACCTTCACGGCCCCGCTCATCACCAGGCCGATGCACGCGACCAGCAACAGGGTCATGGCCAACAAGAAGCCGGTGCCCAGCCAGGGCCGGCGGATCATCGGCCCCATCACCCGGCGGTAGGCACGGGTGAACCAGTCCTCGGCCTCCTCGGCGTGCTCGGCTGCTTTGGCATGCCGGCGCAGCATGCGGTAGGCCGCCCAGGGCGTGACCACGAAGGCGACGGCCATGGAAAACAGCATGGCGGCGGTCGCCCCGATCGGGATGGGCCGCATGTAGGGACCCATCAGGCCCTGTACGAAGGCCATCGGCAGTACCGCGGCGATCACGGTGAGGGTGGCCAGGATCAAGGGGCTGCGCACCTCGTTCACCGCCCCAATGGCGACGTCCTTGAACGGTCGACCGCGGTTCTCCGGCAGGCGGAAATGGCGCACCACGTTCTCGACATCCACGATCGGGTCATCGACCAGAATCCCGATGGAGAAGATCAGGGCGAACAGCGTGACCCGGTTGAGCGTGAAGCCCAACAGGTAGAAGGTCGCCAGGGTCAGCGACAGGGTCACCGGGATGGCCACCGCCACCACCCCGGCCTCACGCCAGCCGAGCACCGCGACGATCAGCAGGCTCACCCCGACTACCGCCAGCCCCATGTGGAACAGCAGCTCGTTGGACTTTTCCCGGGCGGTATGGCCGTAGTCACGGGTTACCGTCACCTCGACACCGGGTGGAATCAGGTTGCCGCGCAACAGCTCGACCTTGCGCATCACCTCAGCCACCACCTGTACCGCGTTGGTGCCCTTGCGCTTGGCCACTGCCAGGGTCACGGCCGGCTCCTCCAACTCGACCGCTGCACCCGCCTGGGCGCCGCCGCGCCCAAACAACACATAGTCGACCGGCTCTTCGGGCCCATCGAGAACGTCCGCCACATCGCGCACATAGACCATCTGGCCGAGGTGCACGCCGACCACGACGGCGGCCACTTCGGCGGCGTCGTGCAGGAAGCCGCCGGTCTCGACCAGGGTTTCGCCGCCGCCCTGGGGGAAGCTGCCGGCCCGCTCCTGGCGGTTCGCGGCCTGCAGGGTACGCAGCACGTGTGCGGGATCGATCTGGTAGGCGGTGAGCCGGCTGGCATCGAGCTCGACCCGCACTTGGCGGCGCATGCCGCCGATCAAAGTGGTCTCGGAGACGTTGGGCACTTGGGTTACGGCGTCGTCGACCGCGGCCGCGATGCGCCGCAGCGCGAAACTATCGTGGCCGCCACCGTGGAAGGTGAGGGCCAGCACCGGCACGTCGTCGATGCGGCGGGGCTTGAGCAGGGGCCGGCTGGCACCCTCGGGGATGCGATCGAGGTTGGCGTACAGCTTTTGATACAGCTGTACTATCGACTCCTCTTCATTCCAGCCCACCAGGAAGCGCACGATGGTGAGCGAACTGCCGGGGCTGGAAGTCGAGTAGACGTACTCGACGCCCGGCAGCTCCCAGGCGAGCTTTTCCAGCGGCCGGGTTACCCGCTGTTCGACCTCCTGCGCCGAGGAACCCGGCATCTGGACGAACACGTCGATCACCGGCACCACGATCTGCGGCTCCTCCTCGCGCGGCAGCAGCAGCACTGCGAGGACGCCGAGCAGGATGGATGCGCCGATGATCAGCGGGGTCAGAGGGGAATCGACAAAGAATCGCAGTATCCGCGGGATCAGCCCGAAGCGGGGCACACGGTAACCGCGCTTTGCCTTCATCGAGGCTCCCCTCATCGGGGCCGGTACGCTGGCGCGCGTTTTTTGCAGCAAACGGGCGGGTACGCCGGCCCCGGGCAATAAACGCAACTCTTTCAGGCGCAGTGTATGCCCCGCCCGCGGCCAAGACACCTGTACTCGCAGGGCATTTCCGTCGCCCTCCGCAAGCCGGCCACCGCCCGCATGCCGCCGGAGCGGCCGTCGCGCGGGCTGCCGAAGGCCGCGGCGCGGTTCAGGGCCCGGTGACAGACCCTGACCAGTAGACCCGGACAGCCGATAGCGACCACGCGCCCCCGGCGGTGACCGCCGGCATGGCGACGCGACAAAGGTACGGTCGCCTGCCGGCGGCAGCCCTCAGGTGTTGAAGCCCGCCTCGTCGGCCGACACGCAGCGCTCGAACTCGGCGATCACCTGCGCCCCGAACAACAGGATCATGGCCGCGAACTCGAAACTCAGCATGACCACGATGGCGGTTGCCAGGGACCCGTAGACCAGGTTCACCAGCGACAGGCTGGTGAAATACCACACCAAAATGTGCCGCACGACCTCCCAGAGCACGGTCGCGGTCAGGCCGCCGATCAGGGCATGCCGCAATGCGATCCGTCCGACCGGCATCACCAGGTAGAGCGAAGTCATCAGCAGCACCAGGCCCACGACC
>JBFZDU010000333.1:0-7753 GCA_041307205.1 Gammaproteobacteria bacterium
GGCGATAGCTCAACCAATCGAGGTTGTTGTATAGCAGCCGCGTGGTGCTGCAGGCGGTCAGCAGCACCAGGGGCAACAACAGCAGCCCGAATCGTAACCGCCGCCAGCAGATCGCCTCCCGAACAGAGCGCCCGGCCACGCCGTTCATCCTCCTCCGCTGCAGCACAAATCGTTATGGAGATATCTTCGTCAAGTTTAGTTCCCGCCCGCCCCTGGTTTCCTGGCAATCGGCGCGGAATCAGCGCCTGGCTACTGCACCGGGCCGCCGCTGGCGCTGTAATGCTGACGGACCGCCGTCCACTCGAACAGGCGGGACTGGACATGCCCATTGACGGTATTCGCCGCGTAGAGCCCGTTGGCATCCGGGTGCCCCGCCGGCAAGCCGGTCAACAGCTGCATCACCTCGTCGATATGCGCCGCGGCAAAGATGCGGAACTCCCCGTCCGCCACCGCCTGACGGACGTCCGCCCGCAGCATCAGGTTCTCGACATTGGATCGCGGGATAATTACTCCCTGCTGCCCGGTGCGGCCGCGCCGGCTGCAAATATCGAAGAAGCCCTCGATCTTCTCGTTGACGCCGCCGATTGCTTGCACCTCGCCGTGCTGGTTGACCGAGCCGGTGACGGCGAAGGCCTGGTTGACCGACAAGTCGCCGATCGCGGACAACAGGGCGCACAGTTCGGCGACCGAGGCACTGTCTCCTTCCACCATGCCGTAGCTTTGCTCGAACACCAGGGACGCCGACACCGACAGGGGTTGATGCCGGGCATAGCGGGCCGCCAGGTAGGCGGACAGGATGAGCACGCCCTTGGCGTGGATGTCGCCACCCAGATTGGTCTCGCGCTCGATGTCCACCACCTCGCCATTGCCCAGCCGCGCCGTGGCGCTGATCCGGATCGGACTGCCGAAACTGTAGTCACCGGCCTGCAGCACGGCCAGACCGTTCACCTGGGCGAGCTGCCAGCCGTCGGTGTCGATCATGATCTGGTCGCGCAGGATCGCTTCGTGCAAGCGTTCCCGCAATTGATCGACGCGGTGCTCCTGGGCGGCGATCGCCCGTTGCACGGCATCTGCATCGATCTGCCTGGCGTCGCTGCCGGCGAAGTAGTCGGCTTCCTGCAGCAGATCGAGCAGGCTGCCGATATGCAGGGACAAGCGTTCGCCGTCGCCGACGCGGCGGCCGGCCCATTCGATGACCCGGCAGATGGCAGCGCGCTGCAGCGGCCGTAATGCCTGTTGTTGCTGCAGGCTCGCGATCAGGCGCGCGTACAGCAGATCCTGGTCTGCGGATCTGGGCAGTTCCTCCTCGAAGTCCACGGCCACTTTGAACAGCGCACCGAACTCCGGGTCGTACGCTTTGAGGAGGTAATACAGCAGGCGCTCGCCGACCAGGGCCACCTTGATCTGCAGCGGAATGGGTTCGGGTTCCAGCGACACGGTGCCGGCGAAGCCGACCATGCGTTCGAGCGGTTCGATCTTGATCTCGTTGCCGTTGAGTGCACGTTTCAAGGCATCCCAGGCGAAGGGCTGGGTCAGCACCTTGATGACGTCGAGTACCAGGTAACCACCATTGGCCTTGTGCAGCACCCCGGGTTTGATCAGGGTGAAGTCGGTCATCAGCATGCCCATGCGGGCAATGTGTTCGATGCGGCCGACCAGGTTCTGATAATTGGGGTTGTCCGCGAAGACGATGGGGGCACCGGCGCACTCGGCATTGTCCACCAGCAGGTTGACCCGGTAACGGGTGAAGCGGGGATTCTCGGCCGAGAGGACTTCGGATTCTCCCTGGGGCCGAAACGCCGCTGCGTTCTCCACGGCGTCCGCCCGCACCGCCTGCAGGTAGGCCAGCACCTCGGGGAGGTCCTGATAGCGTTCCAGCAGGCCGTGGATCAGCTGATCGACCGTCAGTTGGGTGACGTCGCGATCCAGCGCCTGGAAGCGCTGCCGCATTTCGCGTTGCCACAATGGAATGCGGCCCAGCACCTTGCGCAATTCCTCCTTGATCTCCCCCATGGCCGTCTCCAACCGTTGCCGCTCGTCCTTGTCCAGCGCGTCGAACTCGGGCGGGCTCAGCATCTTGCCGTCGTGCAACGGCGCCAGGCTGTAGCCGGTCGGTGTGTGCAACAGGGCGATATTGCGCTCACTGGCCTTGTGCGCCAGCGCCTCGGCAGTCTCTTCCTCCCGCTGTTTGAACTCGTCCTGGATCTCCTGTGCGCGGCGGCGATACTCGTCGTTTTGAAACGCCGCCGGTATGGCGTTGAGCAGGTCCTCCACCAGCTGCTGCACATCGTGCCGCAACTCCCGCCCACGGCCAGCGGGCAGTTCCAGGGCTTGGGGTCGATCCGGCGCAGCGAAGGCCGCTACGTAGCACCAGTCGGAGGGTGCTGCGGTGTCCGCGACACGCGCCTGCAGGGCCCGTTCCAAGGTCCAGTGCTTGCCCACTCCCGTCGACCCCATGACATAGAGGTTGTAACCCGAGCGCTGCATGCGCGTGCCAAAATCGATCGCCTCCAGGGCCCGCTCCTGCCCGACGATGGCACTCATGGCCTCCAGCTGCGACGAATCGTCGAAGTCGAAACACCCGCCGTCGCAGGCATGAATGAGCTGTTGTGGATCGAGCGGTTTGAGTTCGCTCATGCGTCAACCCCCTGTTTCGCCTGTCTGCAATTGTGCCGCTTTTTGTCACCGCGGCCGCACCCCCTGCGCCGCTATCGAACGGCTTATTGACCGGAAGCCAACAAATCGCGTTCTGCCCAAGCCGTTTGCGATGTCCCGCCCGCCCCGGGCTAGACTTGGCGCTGCCCGCTGCCCGCTGCCCGCTGCCCGCTGCCCACCAAAGCCGCCATGTCAGACCCGGATATCGTCATCGCGACCTTTATCGCCTATCTGGCCGTGCTGGCCATCCTTGGGGTGTTGGCCTACCGCCAGACCCGGGACATTGCCTACTTCGTCCTTGGCGGCCGCCGCCTTGGCCGCTGTATTACCGCGCTGAGCGCTGGCGCCTCGGATATGAGCGGCTGGTTGCTGCTGGGCCTGCCGGGTTACGCCTACCTCGCCGGGTTGGAGTCGCTGTGGATCGCATTGGGGCTGGGCCTGGGGACCTGGGGTAACTGGCACCTGGTCGCGCTGCGGCTGCGGGTCTTCTCGCAGCTGGCGGACGATGCCCTCACCATCCCCGAGTTCCTGGCCAACCGCTTCGGATCCGACCGTCCGCTGCTGCCGGTGCTGTCGGCGGTGGTTATCCTGCTGTTTTTCCTGGTTTACACTGCGGCCGGCTTGGTCGCCGCCGGCAAGTTGTTCGAAACCGTGTTCGGCATGCCCTACCTGTTGGCGGTGGCACTGGGGCTGGCCGCTATCGTGCTTTACACCGCGGCCGGAGGTTTTCTGGCGGTGTCCTGGACCGACGCGGTGCAGGCCGGCTTGATGTTCTTCGCCCTGTTGCTGGTGCCGGTCGTGGCGCTCGGGCAGACCGGCGGGGTGGCCGGCGCCTGGCAACTGCTGGACGCCGTGGCACCGCAGCTGTTGAACCCATTCACCGATGCCCAGGGCGAGACGCTCGGCCTGCTGGCCGTGATCTCGTTGCTGGCCTGGGGCCTGGGCTATTTCGGGCAACCGCATATCCTGGCGCGTTTCAAGGCTATCCGCTCCCCGGGCGAAATCGCAGGCGCACGCCGGATCGCGTTGGCGTGGGTGAGTGTGTCCCTGCTGGCGGCCGTAGCGGTCGGGGTGCTTGGCCGGATCGTGATCGGGGGCGGGCTGAGCGCCTCCGATGCCGAAAAGGTGTTCCTGTTGCTGGTCGACGCCTTGCTGCCGGCGACCCTGGCCGGGGTGTGCCTGGCGGCGGTGCTGGCGGCCATCATGAGCACGGCCGATTCGCAGCTGCTGGTCTGTTCGGCGGCGTTTACCGAGGACATCTACCGGCGCCTGCGTCGGCGTAGCCGGGCTGCCGGCTCACTGGTCGCGGTCGGCCGCGGGGTGGTCGTGCTGATGGCCCTGGGCGCATTCGCCCTGGCAGCCGACCGCGACAGCCAAGTGCTGGATCTGGTCGCTTATGCCTGGGCCGGCTTCGGTGCAGCGTTCGGACCCACCCTGCTCCTGGCCCTGTACTGGCGGCGTTTCAACGAGGCAGGTGCGGCGGCCGCCATCTTGAGCGGCGGCTTGACCGTGGTGGCCTGGCATAACCTCGAAGGCGGGATATTTGAGCTGTACGAGATCGTGCCCGGCTTTGTCGTGGCCGGCGTAGCCGGGGTAGTGGTGTCACGCCTGACGGCCGCGCCCGGCGCTGCGGTCACCGCGCTGTTCGATGCGGCCCAGGCCGCCCTGCGCGAGCATTGACCTGCCAGGGGCTACTGCGCCGGCGCCAGCTCGGGTGCGAATACCTGCTTGATCAGGTCGATCTGCGCTGTCGGCACCGGGACCGGTCCCGCGTTGACAGGTTCCGCCGGCGTTGCCGCAGGTTCAGCCGTCGCTGCCTGCGCAGCGGCAGTCGGGGGTTCTGCGGGCGGTTCGCCGGCCGGGTTCTCCGAGGCCTGCAGCGGTTGGGAATCCCGACCGTCGGCCGCAGGTGCCGCGACCGGACTTGGCTCGCTATCCGCGGCTGGCGGCGGGGCGTCCGGCGCCGCCGCGGGGGTGATCGGCGGCTCGGCAAGCGCCTGCGGTGTATAGCCGCTCAGCTCCTCGGCAGGCGGCGCAATGGCCCGGATATAGAAGAAGACCGCCAGCGCCAACAACGCCACGATGAGTAGCTTGGGGAGCAGGCTCTCACCGGCACTGGTCCGCGGCGTCGCGGACAGACGGATGGGCTGGGCGGTGCTGACGGACGGGCTGGCCATTGCTTGTATCCTCATTGCGCGCCATGGGACGGCGACACTATTGCGCTGCCAACCGCGATCATGCTGCGCCTACAGCATCCTCGCGGCAGCTAGGAAACCGGGCTGTACATCCCGGGATGGGCCTGTTCAACAAGTGCTCTAGGATGCCAAGACGCCGCGTGCATGGCAAGGGCGGACGTGGCGTGGCGTCGCTCGCGGTCAATCACCGGTTTCCTGCAGCAGGTTCTCGAAGATCCAACCCGAAGCCGATTCGCCCCCAGCGGTGGCGAAGCGGATCTGCAGCCACTCGCCGCGCCGACCGATGACGCGCACTGTCGTGCCCTGCTCCAGCTTGGCAACGATCTTGTGATTGGTGCCACTGTCGGCACGTACGTTGGCCCGCTCACCCTTGATTGTGCCCTGCCACCCGAACCAGTCGGCATCCAAGACCTCAGGGTGGTTTGCCACCAGCCCGGCGTCCGGATCGGCCGCCATCTGGACCAGGATGTCGCGGGCATCCCGATGGCCCCGCCGGGCGGCGGCCAGGTACCAGTCGACGGCCCGCGCCGGATCGCGCGCCATGCCATCGCCCATCGCCAGGGCGAAGCCCAGTGCGAACTGGGCGTCCGCATGACCCTGGGTCGCCGCCCGCTCCCACCATTCGGCCGCCCGGCCCATGTCGACGCGCAATCCGTTGCCGTTGGCGTATAGCCAGCCGATGTGGTACTGGGATTCGGCATGGCCCCGCTCTGCCAGTGGCAGCCAGCGGTGGTAGGCCTCGGCGTAGTCGCCGGCCCGCAGTGCATCCATGCCGAGGTCGAAGTCCTGGGGATCGGCGCCACTACAGCCGCTCAGGGACAACGACAGCGCCAGGGCGAGGCTGCGGCGTTTCACAGCATCACGGCCCCGAGCAGTGCGCGTGCCCGCGCCATGCCGCTGACCAGGTTGGTTTCGATCTCCGCCATGGTGATGGGTCCGGCGGTCTTGCCGGCCGCCCAGTTCACCACCACGGCGCAGCAGGCATAGCATAGGTCCAGTTCCCGGGCCAGGCTGGCCTCGGGCATGCCGGTCATGCCCACCAGGTCGCAGCCGTCGCGCTCCATGCGCCGGATCTCGGCTGCCGATTCCAGACGCGGGCCCTGCGCCGCGCCATAGGTGGCGTAATGCAACAGCGGCATGCCCAGACGCGTCCCCGCGTCCAGCAAGCGTTGGCGCAACTCCCCGCAGTAGGGTTCGGTGAAGTCCACATGGGTGACCGCGCTCAGCCCGGTATCGAAAAAGGTGTGTTCGCGGCCCCAGGTGTAATCGATGACCTGGTCCGGGATGCAGATCGCGCCCGGGGGCTGGGTGATACCGCCGACTGCGGCCATGCCCACCACCTGCGTCACCCCAAGGTGATGCAGGGCCCAGACATTGGCGCGGTAGTTGACCCGATGCGGCGGCAGCGTATGCCCGGCGCCGTGACGCGGCAGGAATGCCACCGGCAGGCCGGCGAAATGGCCCAGGCTCACTGGTGCCGAGGTCTCGCCAAAGGGCGTGGAGACGACCTCCTGGCGCTCCACCTCGAGGTCCTGCAGGCGGGCCAGCCCGGAGCCGCCGATGATGCCGAGTCGTGTCACCCGAACCGTTCCTCCCTCATTCCGCCGCGGCGTAGATGCCGGCGGCATTGCGCCAGTAGCCCTTGTAGTCCATGCCGCAGCCGAACACATAACGGTCCGGCACCTCCAACCCAAGATAGTCCGCCTTTAGCTCGAGGTCGCGGGTGCGCTGCTTTTCCACCAGGATCGCGGTCAATACCCGCGCCGCCCCTTGCTCGCGGCAATACTGGGCTATGGCGTGCAAGGTGTGGCCCTCGTCCAGGATGTCGTCGACGATAATCACGGTCTGGCCGGCGAGCGGCAGCTCGTGATGCTTGCGCCACTGCAGGTCGGTACCGAAGGTGCGCTCGCGGTAGCGCGTGGCATGCAGGTAGTCGACCCGCAAGGGAAACTGCAGCAGCGGCATCAGCATGGCGGTCAGCACCAGGCCGCCGTTCATCACGCACATCAGGATCGGGTCGCTGCCCTTGGTGTCCTGGACGATGGCATTGGCCATGCGGGCCACGGCGGCCTGCACGGCGGTGGCGTCATGGACCAGTTCCGCGGTGCCGAAGGCGACCGCCGCCTGGTCTGCAGTGATGGGCATCGGGCGTGGTTCTCCGGGAGCTCGGTTCATTCGAGACGAAAGGCCAGGGTGTCGCCTTCCAGGCCGTCCGCAAGCAGCGCCAGGGCGCGATGCCAGCGCGGGTCTTGGCGCAGGCGTTCGAGGCGGTGGCCGTGGCGCCCGTGCAGACGCACCAGCCGTGACTGCCCGACCGGATCGCTGTAAGCGGCGAGGTCCTGCAATACCGCCGCCGCCGCTTCCGGATTATTGCAGACCAGCACCATGTCGCAACCTGCCGCCAGGGCGGCGCGGGCGCGCTCGGGGAAACCACCCGCGACCTGGGCGGCCGCCATGCCCAGGTCGTCCGAGAAGATCACTCCCTGGAATTCCAGGCGGTCGCGCAGCACTGCCTGCAGCCAGCGGGAGGAAAAGCCCGCGGGCTGGGGATCGACCCGCGGATAGACCACATGCGCCGGCATGATGCCTTCGAGGCGGTTGGCAATCAGGCGTCGGAAGGGTACCAGGTCCTCCAGCCAGAGGTCCTCGAAGTCGCGCTCGTCCACCGGCAGTTCCTGGTGAGAGTCCGCCACCACGGCGCCGTGACCCGGGAAGTGCTTGCCCACCGAGGCCATGCCGGCATCGCGCGCGCCGTTGGACCAGGCGAGGGCCAGTTCGGCCACCTGCACGGGGTCGGCGCCGAAGGCCCGGTCGCCGATGACGCGGCTGACCCCCCGCTCCACATCGAGCACGGGCGCGAAGCTGAAGTCAACGCCCATGGCCCGCAGTTCGGCCGCCATCAG
>JBFZDU010000334.1:0-5007 GCA_041307205.1 Gammaproteobacteria bacterium
GGCTACGGCGGGCCCTGCCCCCCGATCGGCCGCCACCGCTACTTTCACAAACTCTATGCCCTGGATGTGGTATTGCCGGATCTGCACCGCCCGACCAAGGCACAGCTGGAACAGGCGATGCAAGGACATGTCATCGCACAGGCGCAGCTGCTGGGGACCTACCGCAAGGCGTGAGCTGGCGGGTGTGGGTCCGGGACAGCGCCCGCTGCCGCGCCGGCGCGCGGCGCTGCGATGCTGAGCTGCAGTTCGAGCCCGTGATGATCCGAATACGGGCAGTCCGGGCTGCGGTTGGTGATCATGCCCAGGTGCGGATCCGGGGGCATGCCCGCCGCCGGGCGCGCGAAGACATAGTCCACCCAGCCGCCCGGGCCGCCGCTGCGGCCGAGCCGGGTGGCACAGCCGGGACACTGCAGGCCGCGGGTCAGGTCCAACCAGTCCCGGGTGATCCGGCGATAGGGTGCTTCGCCGGGGTAAAGATTGAAATCGCCGAACAGCAGTTGCAGGGCCAGATCCGGCGCGGGTGCGAGGTCACGCAGCAGTTGCTCGACCTGACGCTCGCGGATCCGTGCGTCCTGCCGCAGCGCGGCGCCAGAGCCCGCGTAACGCGCCTGCAGGTGCGTGTTCGCTATGCCGATGCGCACCCCGGCACCGACCAGGGTAAAGGTCTGCACGCCCTTCTCGGCCAGCCCATCGCCCTGCTCCAGCGGGCTGCGCCACCAGGGCGGCGCCGCGCGGAAGCGCTCGAAGCGCGCCGGACCGGCCGGTCGCCAGGCACTGTCACGCGCCACCAAGGCCAGCAGCCCGCCGCGGCGCAACCCGGTCAGCCGGTACAGCAGGCGATCTGTGACCTCGGGACCGTCCACCAGACGCAGGTAGGCATCCGCAAGCTCGTCAGCCAAGCGGTGCGCGTCGTCGGCGAACCACAACTCCTGCACCAGCACCAGGTCGGGGCGCCGCCGCAGGATCTCCGCCGCGATGCGCCCCAGGCGCGCGTCCATGGGACCCGCCGAGGGTGCGCCATGCAGATTCCAGGACAGCACCCGCAGCACGCTGCTCGGCCGGGGCTCCGGCGGGTGGACAGTTGCGGAGGGCGCCGGCGCGGCGCACACCGGCGCCTCGCCCCAAAAAAATTTCTGCCCCGACGGCGGGACCGGGACGACCAGGGCGAGCAGCAGGCCGATGGCAGGGAAGACCGATTTCATCAAACGAGCAGCGAGATTCCCAGCTCCGACCGGTCGGTCTCGACGCGCCGTTTCCGCGACAGCGCGGACACGCGCCCGGCGGCGCACTGTGCTTCCGCCACCAAGTCCGCGCCGATAAACAGCGGCAGGTCGGCGCGCAGCCTGGCGAACGCCTGATGATGTGGGTTCATCTGTCCCTCCCACAGAATGCTATAGATCCTGCTGCTCGGTCCGCAGCAATTCCAGTTCAGTATGGCGTATGCGGAAATCCCGCAGCTGGCCGGTCAGGATCCGGATGTAACGCGGCATCTTGTCATGCGCAATCCGGCCCTGGCAGTAGGCGCGCCAAAGGGAGACACTGACGCCATCCACCGCAACGCAACACCGCGGCAGCGGCAGCGGCAGCGCAGGGACCCTGGCAACGAGATCGATGCCGACACCCCGCCGCGGTGTCTCACCAGAAGGAGGCCGCGCATGTCCGCAGACGGCAGTGTCGAACGGGCGCAATCCGAACCGGATGGCGCGCAGCCGGACCAGGCGGAGTTCGCCCGGGTCCTGGCAGATGAACTGCAGTTACTCGGCCGGCTGCGGATCGAACCAGTCGACGACTCGGCCGCCCCGGTGTATGCACGGGCGCGCAACTCGAATCTCGCGGGGTTGGCCTTCTCCGGTGGCGGCATTCGCAGCGCGACCTTCAATCTCGGCGTGATCCAGGCGCTGGCGCGCCTGGGGCTGCTGCAGCAGTTCGACTACCTGTCGACAGTCTCGGGCGGCGGCTACATCGGCGGCTGGCTGTCGGCGCTGTTGCATCGCAAGGCGGCCGGACCGAACGGCGTCGACCAGCGGGCAGTGGCCGATTTTCAGGCGGCGCTGAAGACCCATCCGGACACTGCCGGGGTCCCGCACGACCAGACCAACGTGGGCTTCGCGCCGGTCGAGCACATCGCGGTGCGTTATCTGCGCCGTTACAGCAACTACCTGACGCCGCGGCTGGGGCTGTCCGGCGACACCCTGGCGGCCGTGGCGATCTTCCTGCGCAACTTCACCCTGATCCAGCTCTCCCTGATCAGCCTGGTAGCGGCCGTACTGCTGGCCGCCCAAGTCGTGGCCGCGCTGTCGGTCGTTGCCCGCCTGCGGGCCCCCGGACTGTCCGAGGCCTTCGCACTGGGGCTCGGCAGCCTGGGGCTGGAGGGACAGGCCTGGCTCGCTGCGTTCGGCGACCGCCTGGCCTACGGCTGGCCCTTCCTGCTGGCGGCACTGTTCTTCCTGTTCGCCATCTGGTCGGCCGGCCGGCTGCTGCCGGCGCGCGGCACCCAACCCCAACAGCCGGCGCTGGCCAGCCGGCAGGTGAACCGTCGGGTCGCCTGGCCGCTGCTGGTCGGCGGCTGGTGGTTTTCGGTGGGCTCGGTCACCTGGTGGGAGCGCCTGGCGCAGAACCAGCCCACCGTGGAATTCGATCTCGTCACCTGGATGCTCGCCGGGGGCCTGGGCTACGCGGCGGCCTGGATCCTGGGATCGGTCGCGGCCCGCCCAGGGCACGCCAGGAGCGCCCGGCAGGAGTTGGTCGCGGCGCTCCGCGATCCGCAGATCCTCCTGCCGCCGCTGGTGGCGGGCGCAGCGCTCGGCACCTTGCTGTACCTGGGCGCCGTCAAGGTGGTGGAGACCGCCGGCGTGACGCCGATCGCACTGTGGCACGCGGTGGCCTGGGGTCCGCCGCTGCTGATCCTGACGGTATTGTTCGCAGTTACCCTGCACCTGGGGGCGGCGCGGGGCAAGTTCAGCGAACAGGACCGGGAATGGCTGGCCCGACTCGGCGGCTACCTGCTGTTATACGGGCTGGGCTGGATGCTGGTGTTTGTCCTGGTGCTCTACGCCGCGCCGTTCGTCAACTGGCTGGCGGGCGGCGGGCTGGCGGTACTCGCCACCTGGGCCGGCGGATCCGCGCTGGGCGCCTACCTCGGGCGCCAGCCCAGCACCGGTGGCGCAACGCAGGGCTTCAACTGGAAAGAGGTGGTGACGCGCAGTGCGCCCTGGCTGTTCCTCGCCGGGCTGGCGATCCTGGTGGCCTACGCCACCCATCAGTCCCTGCTGCAACTCGATTCGGTCTTGCTCGCCACGCGCGGCGTGCTGACCGACTTCAGCGCGGCAGCACAGCAGACCCTGGCAGAATTGCAGGCGTTGAACCTGTCGACCCTGCTGGTCGCCTTCCTCACCGCGGCCGGCGTGTTCCTGCTGGTGTCCTGGCGGCTGGACATCAACCTGTTCTCGCTGCACGCCTTGTATTGCAACCGCCTCGCCCGCGCCTACCTGGGTGCTTCGCACGCCGGCCACCGGCAACCCAACCCCTTCACCGGCTTCGACCCGGACGACGATCTGCCGTTTCATGCGCTGGGGGAACAGCGGCCGATCCACATCATCAACACCGCGATCAACATGACCGGGGGCGACGATCTCGCTTGGCAGACGCGCCGCGCCGCCTCGTTCAGCTTCACGCCGCAGTGGGCCGGCTTCGAGACCAGCAGCAGCCAAGGCGAACGCCTGGGCAGCTATCGACCCACCCGCGCCTACGCCGGCGGGCACCAACTCGGCACCCTGATGGCCATCTCCGGCGCCGCGGCCAGTCCCAACATGGGCTACCACACCTCACCGCCGGTCGCCGCGCTGATGACCGCCTTCAACCTGCGCCTCGGTTGCTGGTGCGGCAACCCGGTGGCAGGTGAGAACGACAATTCCGAGGTGTGGAAGCAGGCGAGCCCGCGCTTCGCCGCCATGCCCATGGTCGCTGAACTGAGCGGATCGGCCACGGCCCAGGCCGACTGGATCAACCTGACCGATGGCGGCCACTTCGAAAACCTGGGCGTCTACGAATTGGTGCGACGGCGTTGCCGGCTGATTGTCGTGACCGACGCCGGCTGCGATCCGAAACACCACTTCGAAGACCTGGCCAACCTGCTGCGCATGTGCTGGACCGACCTTGGCGTCAACATCCGCTTTGCCGATTTCGCGCCGGTGCGGTTGCCGCAAGACTCCCGCCATGCGGCCGCCCACGGTGCCACCGGCCTGATCCAATACCCGGACGGCGGACCTGACGGCGTGATCATCTACCTCAAGGCTTCCATGACCGGCGACGAATGGCCCGACATCCGCCAATATGCCGACCTGCATCCCGACTTCCCGCACCAGACCACCGCCGACCAGTTCTTCGACGAGAACCAGTTCGAGGCCTACCGGCACCTCGGCTACAAGGTGACGGCGAAGATGATGGGGGAGGTGGCGGTGCGGCTGGACCGCGACCCGGCAGCGGCGACCGTCGGGGAGATCGTGCAGGCGCTCCAGGCGAAACCGGCGCTGCCGTAGAAAGCCGTTCGTCATGCCCGGCCGGTGCGGCGCAATGCGCCATATTGCCGCCACTGAACCGCCTGATACTTCACGTGCTGCGGATGGAAGCGGACGCTACCGCAACCGTATTGATCGGCGGGTTGCCTGTCAGTGGTCGCTATTGCTCATCTATGGAGCTGGCGACAGGTGCCGGTTGATCAGCCACTTGGAGCTGCGAACCGCAAACTAGTGTAGTGTTCCGTTCTGTTTGGAACTTAAGCGGCTGTTGGCGCGAATGACTTTTTGCAGGATATCGCGGGCGCTCTTGGTCCAGATGAACGGCTTGGGGTTGGTGTTGTGATGAGCGACATAGTCGTCGATAGCCTGCACGAGTTCTGGCACGCTGGTGAAAACGCCACGACGCAGTCGTTCGGTGGTGATATCGCGAAAGAAGCGCTCGATCATGTTGAGCCACGACGCCGAGGTGGGCGTAAAATGCATGTGGAAG
>JBFZDU010000335.1:0-7791 GCA_041307205.1 Gammaproteobacteria bacterium
CGGTCAGACCCATGACGATGAAGAACTGGGTGCGCAGCATGGGGATCAGCTCCGGCTGGCGGGCAGCGCCCTCCAGAAAACGGCCACCCAGGACACCGATGCCGACGGCGGCACCGACGGCGCCCAGGCCCAGCATGATCGCGGCGGCGATAACCATAAGAGCTTGTTCCATTGTTTTCTCCCGATTACGAAGCAGAAGGTTGAATGAGCCGATGCAGCAGAATCAGTGGTGCTTGTTGTGCGCCATGTCCAGGTAGACCACGGTCAGGGTCATGAAGATGAACGCCTGCAGGGTGATGACCAGGATGTGGAAGATCGCCCAGCCGAGCTGCAGCACGCCGCCGAACAGGCCCAAGACCAGGCCCGCCGAGTACATGATGGCGATCAGGATGAAGATCATCTCACCGGCGTACATGTTGCCGAACAGACGCAGCGACAGCGAAATCGGTTTGGCGATCAAGTTTACGCCTTCGAGGAGCAGGTTGATGACCGCAATAAGTGGCTTGAGCACGAGATTGTTGGTCTGGAAGGGCATACCGGTCAGTTCGTGGATGAAACCGCCCGCCCCTTTGATCTTGATGCTGTAGTACAGGATCAGCATGAACACCCCGATCGCCATGCCAAAGGTGGCGTTGGGGTCGGTGGTCGGCACGACCTTCATGTGGTGAATACCGAGCACCCCGGAAAGCCAGGGCAGCAGATCGACCGGAACCAGGTCCATCGCGTTCATCAGGAACACCCAGATGAAGACGGTCAGCGCCAGCGGGGCAACCATGGGGTTCTTGCCGCTGAACGAGCCGCGCACGTTCTGGTCGACGAACTCGATGATCCATTCGACGAAATTCTGCAGCCCGCCCGGAACGCCGGCAGTCGCGGTCTTGGCGGCCTTCTGAAAGAAAAACAGGAACAGCACGCCGACGGCGATCGACCAGAACATGGTGTCCAGGTGGATGGCCTGAAAACCCATGGCGGCCGCATCCTCGGCGCTGTGCGCGATCGACCAGCCGTGGTCGGGGTGATTCCCGAAGGTCAGGTTGGTGAGGTGATGCTTGATGTATTCGCCGGAGGTGAGGGATTCGGAGGACGCCATGATTCTTCCAGTTCTCTGTTAGCTCTCAACCGGCCACCCGGTTGGCCAGCAAGGGGGGCAGCACCTGGACCAGCAAAAAGGCGCTCAACAGCGCCGGCACGCTGACCGACTTGACCGAGATGAACACCACCGCAAACGCCAGGGCGACGAACAGTAACTTGAACAGTTCCGCGCCGTAAAAACGCGCCGCTAGTTTACCCGGTTCGCGCGCCTCGTAGCGGCCAAACACCCACACGGCGAACAGGGCGTTCGCGGCGGTAGCGATGGCGCCTCCGAGCAGGGCGGATTTACCCAGCTGCGCGCTGTAACCGGTCGCCGCTCCCGCCAACAGCAGGGCGACTGCCGTTTGGGTCAACAAGATCCGCCGCGCCCGGCGTACGTCCGAATGGTGCATTGCAGCGAACACGCCTCACTCGGCCCGGCGGCCCAAGGCGCGGGCAGTATAGGGGGGCCGATACATAAGGTCAAACAATCTATGGATAAAATGGCGTGGCCGCACTGGCTTATTTGATGTGGGCCAGGATCCCTTCCAGCTCGTCCAGGCTGTTGTAGCTGATCAGCAGGCGGCCCTTGCCGCCCGGTTGCTGCTGCAGTTGCACCTTGGCGCCGAGGCGGTCGGTCAGGTCGGCCAGCAGGCGGCGTACGTCGGGGTCGGCGTCCGGGTCGGCAGCGCGGGCCACGGTCGGCGCGGCCGCGCCTGCGGACAGCAGCTTGCGCACCAGCACCTCGGTTTCGCGCACCGACAGGCCGCGCTCGGCGACCCGGGCGGCGGCGGCGCTCTGCTGCTCGCCTTTGAGGGCCAGCAGGGCGCGGGCATGGCCCATCTCCAGTTCGCCGCGCTCGACCCGCTCCTTGACCTCGGGGTTGAGTTCGAGCAGGCGGATCAGGTTCGTGACCGTGGTGCGCGACTTGCCCACGGCCTGGGCAACCTGCTGGTGGGTCAGGCCGAATTCCTCCAGCAGGCGGTGCAGGGCGGTCGCCTCTTCGAGCGGGTTGAGGTCATCACGCTGAATGTTCTCGATCAGCGCCATGGCCATGGCGGCCTGGTCGTCGACCTCGCGCACCACCGCCGGGATCTCCTGCAGCCCGGCGAGCTGCGCGGCCCGCCAGCGGCGCTCGCCCGCGATCAGCTCGTACTTGCCGTCCGCCACCGACCGCACCACCACCGGCTGGACCACGCCCTGGGCGGTAATGGAATCGGCCAGTTCGCGCAGCTTGTCCTCGTCGAAGTTGCGCCGCGGCTGGTAGCGGCCGCGCTGGATCAGGTCGACCGCGAGGGCGGCGGGTGTGCCGACGTGCGCGGCGCCCGGGTTGCCGTCGCCGCCGGCCTCAGCCGCCGGGCCGCCACCGCCGAGCAGGGCATCCAGCCCGCGTCCCAGACCACGTCGTTTCGCTGCCGTCATTTATTGAACCGATACCGAGGGTTGAGGCTGATGTCGACGGGTCATCTCGCTGGCCAGGGCCAGGTAGGTGACGGCGCCGCGCGAGTACCTATCATACAGGACCACCGGCAGACCGTGACTCGGCGCCTCGGCCACCCGCACGTTGCGCGGGATGATAGTGCGGAACACCTTGTCACCGAAATGGGTGATCAGCTGGGCCGAGACCTGGATGGCGAGGTTGTTGCGCGGGTCGTGCATGGTGCGCAGTATGCCCTCGACGTCGAGCCGCGGGTTGCGGTGTTCCTTGATCTGGTTGATGGTGCCGAGCAGCGCCGACAGGCCTTCCAGGGCGTAATACTCGGTCTGCAGCGGCACCAGCACGCCGTCGGCGGCGACCAGGGCATTCACGGTCAGCATGTTCAGCGACGGCGGGCAGTCGACCAGGATGTAATCGTACTGCGTGCGCACCGGTTCGATCGCCAGCGTCAGCCGCTTCTCGCGCATCGGCGCCTGCATCAGTGCCACCTCGGCGGCAGTCAGATCGGCGTTCGCCGGTAGCACGTCGAACTGGTCCTCGGCGCTCGGCTGCAAGGCCTGGGCGATCGGCACCGCGCCCATCAGCACCTCATAAGTGGAGCTTTGCAGCCGGTGCTTGTCGACCCCGCAGCCCATGGTGGCATTGCCCTGCGGATCGAGATCGATCAGCAGCACTTTGCGCCGCAACGCGGCCAGGGCCGCGGCCAGGTTGACGGCGGTGGTCGTCTTCCCGACGCCGCCCTTCTGGTTGGCGATGGCGATGATTCTTCCCATGATGGCGCCCTGAAGCCTAAAGAACCTGAATGCGCCGCAGACAAGCCCGCGGTCCCGCTCGTCCCTGGAGTTGGCCCAGGCGAAGGGACCCTACGCCAGCGCCGCCCCATCATAGCCACCGCCCCGGCAGGGGTACAGCCGCGGCCGCTAACTCAGATCTGCCGGATGACCACCGCCCGCCGCTCCCCCACCGCACCGGGCACCGCGAGCTGGTGCAGGCTGACGGCCAACCCCGCCGGCAGACCCTCGCGTGCGCCGCCCTCGGCCGGCCCCTTCATCGCCACCCAGCACCCGCCGGGGGCGAGCAAGTGGCCGGTGCGGGCCAGCAGCTGATCGAGCGCGGCGAAGGCCCGCGAGGTGATGGTGTCGAAGCCCAGCGCCGGGCGGTAGTCCTCGACCCGGGCCTGCTGCACGGCGACATTCGCCAGGCGCAGCTCCAGGCGCACCTGGTTCACAAAGCGGGTCTTCTTGCCATTGCTGTCGAGCAGGGTCAACGACCAGTCGGGCCGGGCGATGGCCAGCGGTATGCCAGGCAGACCGGCGCCAGTGCCGACATCCAGCACCCGCGGGCCGGCCACCAGCGGCAGGATGCTCAGGCTGTCCAGCAGCTGGCGCGACACCATCTCGGCCGGGTCACGCACCGCGGTCAAGTTATAGGCCCGGTTCCATTTCACCAGCAGGCCCAGGTAACGCAACAGTTGCGCCTGCCGGGCCGGCGCCACGTCGAGCCCCATGGCCGCCACGCCGGCGCCGAGCTGGGCAGGCCAGCGAGGATCGGAGGGCAGGGCGGCTGGGGGCATGGCGGGGCGCAGTGATGGGGGCACGGCTGCTATTATCCGCTGATCCCGGCAAAAGTGAGCCCGACCCATGCGCAAGCTGTACGGCATGTCCGCCTCGCGGGCGATGCGGCCGTTGTGGCTGTTGGAGGAATTGGGGCTCGAATTCGAACACATCCCCCTGGACTACCGCAGCACCGAGCTGCGCTCGCCAGAGTACCTGGCGATCAATCCCAACGGCCAGGTCCCGACCCTGATCGACGGCGAGCTGGTGCTGTGGGAGTCGATGGCCATCAACCTCTACCTCGCCAGCCGCTACGGTCGCGCGTCCGGCTTGTGGCCAGACACGCCGCAAGGCGAGGGGCTGACCTACCAGTGGTCGTTCTGGGTCATGACCGAGGTCGAGCTGGCCCTGTTGACGCTGCTGTTCCACCGCCGCCTGCTGCCCGAGGTGGAGCGCGATGCGGACAAGGCGGCGCGCAACGAGGGCATATTGCGGCGGCCGTTCGGGATCCTCGATGCCGCCCTGGCCGACCGCGCATGGCTGGTCGCCGAGCGCTTCACCCTGGCCGACCTGAATGTCGCCGCGGTGCTCGCCTGGGCCAAGCCGGCCAAGCTGGATCTCAAAGGCTGGCCGCACCTGCTGCGCTGGCTGGACGCCTGCCTCGCCCGCCCGGCCCTGCAGCGGGCACGGGCGCGCTGACCCGCCAAGAACCAGGAGCAACCCATGATCCGCATGCTGCTGGCACTGGTGATCGTCGGCCTCACCCTGGCCTTGGTGGCGCGCACCCTCAAGCAGGCACCGGTCGCGCCCGCTGACGCACCGGCCGTCGAGCTGCGCGACGCGGTGCGCGAGGCCGAACAGGTCAAGGCCCTGGTCGAGCAACAACAAGAACTGCTGCAGCGCCGCGCCGAGACGCACCGCAAGCAATGACGCCGGGACAAGGACCGACCACAGGACCCGACCCCGACCCATCCCCGACAACCCGAAAGAGACAAGGATGAGCACGATCCCCAAGACCCAGAGCATGGCCCTGTTTTGTGATTTCGAGAACGTTGCGCTCGGCGTGCGCGACGCCAAGTACGCCGCCTTCAACATCGGCAAGGTGCTGGAGCGCCTGCTGCTCAAGGGCAGCATCGTGGTGAAGAAGGCCTACTGCGACTGGGAGCGCTACAAGGAGTTCAAGGCCGCCATGCACGAGGCGGCGTTCGAGTTGATCGAGATCCCGCACATCCGGCAGTCTGGCAAGAACTCCGCCGATATCCGCTTGGTCGTGGATGCGCTCGACTTGTGCTACACCAAGTCGCACGTCGACACCTTCGTGATCATCTCGGGCGATTCGGACTTCTCGCCCCTGGTGAGCAAGCTGCGCGAGAACAATAAGTCGGTGATCGGGGTGGGCGTGAAGCAATCCACCTCGGACCTGCTGATCGCCAACTGCGACGAGTTCATTTTCTACGACGACCTGGTGCGCGAGGACGAGCAGCAGAAGCGGGCCAAGCGCAAGCGCAGCGCCAAGAAGGGCACGGCCAAGGCCGCCGCCGATCACGTGCCCAGCGCCGAGGACAAGAAGCAGCAGGCTCTTGACCTGGTGCTGGAGACGGTCGAGGACCTGTTCGAAGAGCGTGGCGAACAGGAAAAGGTCTGGGGCTCGATGGTTAAGCAGGCGCTGCGCCGCCGCAAACCCGGCTTCAACGAGCGCTACCACGGTTTTCGGAGCTTCGCCGAGCTGTTGGAGGAGGCCGAGAAGCGCAAGATGCTGGAGCTGGAGCACGACGAGAAATCGGGCGGCTACATCGTCCGCAACTACGCACACGAGGATTGATCCACCGCGACGCGCCATCGCAGCGGGGCGTCGCTCCTAAGCCTTGACCCGCCGGTCCAGCCGCCAGGTGACCGCCATGGCGATGATCGATCCGGCGCAAGCCAGAGCCGTGTCCTTTTGTGCATCCCACTCGTCGCCCTGGGTGCCGAGGTAGGCCGAGCCAAGTTCGGGGCTGACGATCATGGCCACGATGCCTTCGAGCGCCTCGTAGAAGCCGCTGAACCCCAGCACCACGGTCACCACCAGCAGGTAGGACCACGCCCGGTGCACGCCCGCGGCGCGCAGCAGCAGTTCGCGAAACGGGTAGGCGATCAGCAGTCCGAAGGAAAAATGCACGATGCGGTCGTAGTGGTTGCGCGACAGATCGAGCGCGTCCTGCAGCCAGAAGCCCAAGGGCGTTTCGGAATAGGTGTAATGGGCGCCCACCAGGTGCAGGCTGAGGAACACACCGAACAAGGCGTAGGACAGATTGGAAAAGGCGAAGCGCCGGTAGGTGGCAATCAGGATGGCACCGTAGATGAACACCAGCAGGTTCTCCAGCAGCCAGTCGTGGCGATTGAACGGCGCAATGGCGGTGACCACCCACAGGCCCAACAACCACAACAGCAGCAATTGCAGGGGCCGGTTGCGGCGAAACGGGAGCGGTGTCGGCAAGGCGGCGCGGCTCAGCGGGATGGTGGCAGCACTATAACGCCGATTGCGGCTGGTTCCTGTCCGCGTGTAGGCAGCGATCCGCCGGGCGCGGCATGGTCAGTCCAGAACGAGCGTGCAGCTGGCCGTCCCCGTCGATCGATCAATGCTGAGGTGCAACCGGCAGTACGCATGCTGCGGGGCGGGATCGTCGCCGCAACTGCAACCGCCGACGATCTCCGTGAAAAACACCCCGACTTCAGCGTCGATCCGGTCGGCCGCTGCGCCGACGCGCAGCACGGTGACGGCCATGTCGGTGTCGTCCACCACCCCGCCCTGCGCCACGCCCAGATGCAGGGGCAGGCTCCCGGGGGGCAGGGATTCGAGTGCGCGCTGCAAGGTCGCGGCCAGCCCTGGCCCGGTCCAGTCGCGGCACGCGCCAGCCAAGTGGAGCGGCAGCACGGTTGGTGGCGAAGGGTGCGAAGCCTGGCTCACCACATCAGGTCATCGGGCACTTGAAAGGCGGCATAGGGATCGTCCGGCTCGTTCGTAGGCTGTTGAGCAGTGTTGCACAGGACGACACAACCGGGGTCACGTTGCGCGATCTTCTCCACGACGGCGGCGGCCACCAGCTCGTAGCGCTGATCGACTCTGACAATGGCCAGTCGGCCGCGGCTCAGATCGTTGCGCAGCGCTTCGGTCACGAACAGGCGCCGGACCTTGGTGCCGTCGGTGAAATTGAAGGGGATCTCGCCGTCGGGCACCGCCACGCGGTGCGCCGCCACCAACTGCCGGATCTGGGCGGCAACGGCCTTTTTCTCGGCGACCAGGGCCCGCTGCCGTTCGAGTTCGCGGTCGCGGGCGGCCTTCTCGGCGTGGGCCTGCTGCTGCAGCTGTTGCCGGGCCGCATCGGCCCCGGGAACTTTCTTGCCCTTCTGGGTCTTGGCCTGTTTGCGCTTTTCCTGCTGCGCCTGCTTCGCCGTCTGGTCGTCGACCAGACCGGCCTTTTTCAATTGTTCCAGCAGCGAGTTGCCCATGGGCCTGGGATCCTGTAGTGGTAGCTCGGGAACACCGCGCCGCGCAGTGCCACCCAATCTTGCCGCCAACTCGCCCCAAGGTTCAAACGGTGATTTACCGTCCGTGGTCCGGTTAGGGGCCGCAGCGCACATTCGGCCCGCCGGCGCCCCTGCCGACGGCCGAAGCACTCGTGCGGCTCAACCTTCTGCTTCTTAGCTTTCGCTGTAGTTGCTCAACAACACCGAGGTATGGTGCTGCCG
>JBFZDU010000336.1:0-7029 GCA_041307205.1 Gammaproteobacteria bacterium
AACCCATTTCCGCTGCCCCTACCGGTAGCGCGCCTGCGCGGCGCGGTCCGCCGCGATCTGCGCCTCGTACTTGTCGCCGATCGCCAGCAGCTTGTCCTTGGTCATGATCTGCTCGCCGCGGTTCTCGAAGTGATATTCATGGATGCGCGTCTCGACGATCGAATCCACTGGGCAGGACTCCTCACAAAAACCGCAGTAGATGCACTTGAACAGGTCGATGTCGTAGCGGGTGGTGCGCCGCGAACCGTCCCCACGCGGTTCCGCCTCGATGGTGATGGCCAGGGCCGGGCAGACCGCCTCGCACAACTTGCAGGCGATACAGCGCTCCTCGCCATTGGGGTAGCGGCGCAACGCGTGAACACCGCGGAAGCGCGGCGACATGGGCGCCTTCTCCTCGGGGTACTGCAGAGTGAACTTGCGCGCGAACAGATAGCGCCCGGTCAGTCCCAGGCCCTTGAACAGCTCGAACAGGAACAGGCTGCGGATGTAATTGACGACGGTCTGCATCATGCCACCTCGGTCAGCCGAACCAGGGCGCGACGTGGTTCACTTTGAGCAACGCCACCACCACGATCCACACGATAGTGATCGGGATGAACACCTTCCAGCCAAGGCGCATGATCTGGTCATAGCGATAGCGCGGGAAAGTGGCGCGATACCACAGGAAGCCGAACATGAACACGAAGGTCTTGAGCAGCAGCCAGTGGAAGCCGTCGTCGAGCAGGAACACCCCGTCCACCCACTGCGGCGGGAAGGGCGACAGCCAGCCACCGAAGAACAGCAGGGCGGTCAGGGCCGAGATCAGGATCATGTTGGCGTACTCGGCGAGGAAAAACACGGCGAATGCCATGCCCGAGTACTCGACATGGAAGCCGGCGACGATCTCCGACTCGCCTTCTGCAACGTCGAACGGCGCGCGGTTGGTCTCGGCCACTCCGGAAATCAGATACACGCCGAACAGCGGCAGCAGCGGCAGCCAGTACCAGCTGAACAGCCCACCCGTCTGTGCCTCGACGATCGCGCCCAGGTTGAGGCTGCCGGCCGCGACCAGGACCCCGACCAGTGCGAAACCCATGGCGATCTCGTAGGCCACGATCTGCGCCGCTGAGCGCATCGAACCCAGGAAGGCGTACTTCGAGTTGGACGCCCAGCCGGCGATGATGATCCCGTACACGCCCAGCGAGGTTAGCGCCAGTATGTACAGCAAGCCGGCGTTGATATCGGCGAGCACCAGCCCGGCATTGAAGGGAAACACCGCCCAGGCAGCCAGCGCCGGCGCGATCGCGATGAAGGGCGCAATCAGGAACAGCAGCTTGTTCGCCCCGGTCGGGAGAACGATCTCCTTGAACATCAGCTTGACCGCGTCGGCGATCGGCTGCAGCCAACCCTTTGGACCGACGCGGTTCGGTCCCAGGCGCACCTGCATGTAGCCGATCAACTTGCGCTCGGCATAGGTGTAATAGGCCACCAGCAGCATCAGGGGCAGCATGATGGCAAAGATCTTGGTGAGGATCTGGATCGGCACGGGCAGCGCCTGCCAGAGGGAGATCACGGCATCCATCAAGCCTTCTCCAGGGTGACTTGGCCAAAGGCCGCCGCCAAGGTCTCACTGCCGGGCACCCCGGTCGGCAGCCAGACGCAACCATCGGGCACGCGCTCGTCCACCACTACCGGCAGCGTACAAGCCAGATTGCCCTGGTACAGCGTCGCCATGCCGCCGGTAGTCAGACCGTAGCTGGCCGCCACCTCGGCGCCGATCCGCAGGCCGGGCCGCCAGGCGTCTGGCGTGGACTGCAGGGCACGGGCGCGCCGCACCAGGGCATCGGTCGCGTAGGCGGGCACGCCGCCGATGCGCTCCAGCCCGCCGACCACCGCCAGCAGCGGCGCACCGTTGGTCTTGCCTGGCAGGGCATTGCCAAGCTGCAGGTCGGCGGCATCCGCGTATAGCTGATCGCGCACCTGCTCACTGCTCAGGTAATCGAAGCCGTCCAGGTCCACCAGGTTGCCGAGCACCCGCAGGACTTTCCAGGCAGGGCGCGCCTCGCCCACCGGACCGACCGCGCCACTGAAGCTCTGCCGGTCGCCCTGCAGATTGACGAAAGTGCCCGAGGTCTCGGCAAAGGCGGCGATCGGCAGCACGATGTCGGCGTGCGCCTGCAACGCCGGGCTCAGGTGCGTGCTCAGGGCGATCACCTGGGCCCGCTCGAAAACCTGCTGGGCGCGCGCCGGATCGGCCAGGTCGAACTCCGGCTCACAGCCCAGCAGCACGTAGGTATCCAGCGGCTCGGCGAGCATCTGGGCAGCATCGCGGCCACCCTCGAACGCCGCGCCGCCGGGTCCGCGGTGCGGGACCGCGCCGGCCAGCCAGGCACCAACCCCGTTGGCGCCGTCGACCAGGTAGCCGACCGTGACCCCGACCGCAGCGGCGATGGTCTGCGCCAGGCCACGCAGCAGGGTGAAATCCGGATGCGACAAGGCATAGCTGCCGAGCAGTATGCTGCCGCGCTCGGCCGCCCTCAGGGCCTCGGCGATGGCCTGATGCGCGGTATCCGGGGTGACCTTTATGCCCAGGGTATCCAGCCCCAGCGCCGCGGCCACACCGGCCAGCTCGGCCAGGATCGCCGACGGCTTGGCGACGATATCGACGTCGAGTTCGTAGTTGAAGTCGTAGGCGACCGGATTGATTGCCATCACGCTGCCCCCCGCAAGCACGGCCTTGCGCAGGCGGTGGTTGAGCAGCGGCTGGTCCTTGCGCAGCCAGGAACCGACCAGCAAGGTCGCCTGATTGCGCTCCAGATCGGCCAGGGACTGACCCAACCAGGGGAGATGCGGGTCGGCACCGGGGTTGCGGAAGTCGATCTGGCGCAAGCGGTGATCGATAGCGTTCGAACCCAGGCCACGCAGCAGTGCCTGCAGCAGGTACATCTCCTCGAGCGTCGCATTCGGCGATGCCAGCGCGCCGAGCCGCGCCGCCGGCGTGTCCTTGAGCAGTCGCGCCGCGGCCTGCAGCGCCTCCTGCCAATCGGCCACGCGCAGCCTGCCATTCACCCGCAGCATGGGCCGATCGAGGCGGTCCTCGGTATACAAGCCCTGGTAGCTGAAGCGGTCCCGGTCTGCCAGCCAGGTCTCGTTCACGCCCTCGTTTTCACGCGGCACCACCCGGATCACCTGATCCCGACGCACGTGTACGTGCAGGTTCGAGCCCACCCCGTCATGGGCTGCCACGCTGTCGCGCTGCAGCATTTCCCAGGCGCGCGCCACGAAGCGCGACGGCTTGGCGGTCAGGGCGCCGACTGGGCACAGGTCGATGACATTGCCCGACAGTTCCGAGGCCACCGCGTGCTCGACGAACAGTCCGATGCGCATGTGCTCGCCGCGCCCGGTCGCTCCCAACTCGCGCAGGCCGGCGATCTCGCCGCCGAAGCGCACGCAGCGGGTACAGTGGATACAACGGGTCATGTCGGTGGCGATCAGCGACCCGATGTCCTCGTCCTTAACCACCCGCTTGCGTTCGCTGAACCGCGACACGTCGCCGCCGTAGCCCATGGCCACGTCCTGCAGCTCGCATTCCCCCCCCTGGTCGCAGATCGGGCAATCCAGCGGATGATTGATCAGCAGGAACTCCATCGTGCCCTTCTGGGCGGCGCGGGCCAGCGGCGAACGCGTGTAGACCTTCATGCCCTCGGCCACCGGCGTGGCACAGGCGGGCAGTGGCTTGGGCGCCTTCTCCACCTCGACCAGGCACATCCGGCAGTTCGCCGCGACCGAGAGCTTCTTGTGATAGCAGAAACGCGGGATATTGATGCCCGCCGCGTCTGTTACCTCGATCAGCATCTGGCCCGGTTTCGCTGCCAGCGACCGGCCGTCGACTTCTATGGTGATGCGCTGCTCGTCGGACATTACCGATGGTCTTTTACAGTGTGTTTAGGACAGTGCCGAACACAGCCATGTCGGCCCGCTCGCCACCCGCACATCGAAACAGGCGATTTCCGATTGTCGCCGCAACGCGTCGCTGCGCCGCCCGCCTGCCGGACCGGTCCGGGCTGCGGCCCGCGTTCATACCATGCACTTCTTGTGATCGATGTGATACTGGAACTCGTCGTGGAAGTGCTTGACGAAACTCGCCACCGGCAAGGCCGCCGCATCGCCCAGGGCGCAGATGGTGCGGCCCATGATCTTGTGCGCCACGTCGTCCAACAGTTCCAGGTCCTCGGGCCGGCCTGTGCCGGTCTCGATGCGGTGCACCACCCGATGCATCCAGCCGGTGCCTTCACGGCAGGGCGTGCACTGCCCGCACGATTCCTCGTAATAGAAATAGGAGATGCGGTCGAGCACCTTGACCATGCAATTGCTATCGTCCATCACGATGACCGCGCCCGAACCGAGCATGGAGCCGGCGGCCGCAATGCTCTCGTAGTCCATGTTCAGGTCCAGCATCTGGGCGCCGGTCAGCACCGGGGCCGATGAGCCGCCGGGGATAACCGCCTTGAGCCGCCGCCCGCCTTTCACACCGCCCGCCATCTCCAGCAGGGTCGCGAACGGCGTGCCGAGCGGGATCTCGTAGACGCCGGGCTTGTTGACGTTGCCGGAAACCGCGAACAGCTTGGGTCCGCCGCTGCGGCCGGTGCCGATCTCGCGGAACCAGTCGGCGCCCTGGCGCATGATGTCGGGCACCGAGGCCAGGGTTTCGGTGTTGTTGATCACGGTCGGCCGGCCGTACAGTCCGAACTGCGCCGGGAAAGGTGGCTTGTAGCGCGGCTGCCCCTTCTTGCCCTCGAGCGATTCGAGCAGCGCTGTTTCCTCGCCACAGATATAGGCGCCCGCGCCCAGGTGGGTGTGAATGTCGAAGTCGAAGCCTGAACCCAGGATGTTCTCGCCCAGCAGCCCCGCCGCGCGCGCCTCGGCCAAGGCCGCCTCGAACCGCTCGTAGGGCTCCCAGAACTCGCCGCGAATGTAGTTGTAGCCGGCGACTGCGCCGATCGCGTAACCGCAGATGACCATGCCTTCGATCAGGGCGTGCGGGTTATAGCGCAGGATGTCGCGGTCCTTGAAAGTTCCGGGCTCGCCCTCGTCCGAGTTGCAGACCACGTACTTGTCGCCGGGCGCGGTGCGGTTGATGAAGCTCCACTTCAGCCCGGTCGGGAAGCCGGCTCCGCCGCGGCCGCGCAGGCCCGACTGTTTCACCAGCTCGATGATGTCGGCCGGCGGAGTCTGCTCGGCCAGGATTTTCTTCAGTGCCTCGTAGCCGCCCTCGGACTGGTAGGTGGACAACAGCCAGGGACGGTCCAGGTGCAGGGTGCGGAAGCAGACTTCATTGGCCATAACGCTACTCCAGTCCGTCCAGAATGGAATCGACCAGGTCCGGCGTCAGGTTCTCGTAGTATTGCCGGCCGATCTGCATCATGGGTGCGCCACCGCAGGCCCCCAGGCATTCCACTTCCTTGAGCGAAAACCGGCCATCGGGCGTGGTCTGGCCGAAGCCGATGCCCAGGCGCTGCTTGAGATGGTCGACGATACCATCCGAACCGCACACCAGGCATGACACATTCGTGCAGACGCAGATCTTGTGCCGCCCGACCGGCTTGAGCTCGTACATGGAATAGAAGGTGGCCACCTCGTATACCGCGATCGGCGGCATGTCGAGGTAATCGGCCACCTGGTCCATCAGCTCGCGCGTCAGCGAACCGCCGTTGGCCTCCTGCACCAGCATCAATGCCGCCATCACCGCGGATTGCTGCCAACCCTCGGGATACTTGGCCACCCAGGCGTCGATCTCGGCCCGGATCCCGGGTGTGAACAGGGTGTCTTTCTCGGCCCGTTTGTCGATCCGGACCATGGGCTCGCTGCGCATGCTCATCAGCGGTCTATCTCCCCGAACACGACATCCATGGTGCCGATGATGGCGACCACGTCGGCCAACATGTGGCCCCTTACCATTTCGTCCATCGCAGCCAGATGGGCAAAACCCGGGGCGCGAATCTTCAGGCGATAGGGCTTGTTAGCGCCGTCCGACACTATGTAACAGCCGAATTCACCCTTGGGCGCCTCGACCGCGGCATAGACCTCGCCGCACGGCGGGCAGTAGCCCTCGGTAAAGAGTTTGAAGTGGTGGATCAGGGCCTCCATGTCGTCCTTCATGTCGGCCCGGCTCGGCGGCGTCACCTTGTGGTCGCCCAGCATCACCGGCCCGGCGTTGTCACGCAACCACTTTACGCACTGCTTGATGATCCGGGTGCTCTGGCGCAACTCCTCGACGCGCACCAGGTAGCGATCGTAGCAGTCGCCGTTGGTGCCGATCGGGATATCGAAATCCACCTGGTCATAAACCGCGTAGGGTTGCTTCTTGCGCAGGTCCCAGGCGATCCCTGAGCCGCGCAGCATGGGGCCGGTGAAGCCCAGCTGCTTGGCGCGCTCGGGGGTCACCACGCCGATCCCGACCGTACGCTGCTTCCAGATGCGGTTGTCGGTCAGCAGGGTCTCGTACTCGTCCACCAGGCCGGGGAAACGGTCGGCGAAGTCCTCGATGAAATCAAGCAGCGACCCGCCTCGCGCCGCATTGCGGCGGCGGGTTTCGCGTTCGTTGGCGTAACGGGTAATGTCGTACTTCGGCATCTCGTCCGGCAGGTCGCGGTAGACCCCACCCGGACGGTAATAGGTTGCGTGCATCCGCGCCCCGGAGACCGCCTCATAGCAGTCCATCAGGTCTTCGCGCTCCCGGAAGCAGTACAGGAACATGGTCATGGCGCCGACGTCGAGCGCATGCGTCCCGAGCCACATCAGGTGATTCAGGATGCGCGTGATCTCGTCGAACAGGGTGCGGATATACTGCGCGCGCGGCGGCGCCTCTATCCCCAGCAACTTCTCGATGGCCAGCACATAGCCATGCTCATTGCACATCATCGAGACATAGTCGAGCCGGTCCATGTAGCCGATCGACTGGTTATAGGGTTTGGACTCGGCCAGCTTTTCGGTACCGCGGTGCAACAGCCCGATGTGCGGGTCGGCCCGCTCGATCACCTCGCCGTCCAT
>JBFZDU010000337.1:0-14618 GCA_041307205.1 Gammaproteobacteria bacterium
CAATGGCCACACCCAGCCGCCGCCCAGACCCAGCAGCCCAGTGGCCGCCGCACCCAACAGCAGGGCCTGCCATTCCTCCCGCGCCACGCTCACTCGCGGCTTGGCGTTGGCGCGGTTGCCGAAGGCCTGCCCCAGCACCCGGAACACGTAGGCCGCCGCCAACAGCGACCCCAGGGCCAGTACCAGCACCCAGATCCAGTGTCCGGTCGCAATCGCACCGCTCAGCAGTTGCCACTTGCCGAGAAAGGCACCGCTCGGCGGCAGGCCGATCAGCGCCACCCCGCAGAGGGCGATGGCGAAGGTGGTGGCGGGCAGGCGCTGCGCCGTGCCGCCGAGCTCGGCGATGCGGTCGTGGCCGGCGCGCTGCTGCACCACTCCGGCGGCCAGGAACAGCCCGGCCTTGGCGAAGCCGTGCGTCAGCGCGAGCAGCACCAGGCCGCCGAACAGGGCGTCGCGCGCGGCGCCCGGGGGCAGTTCGAGCAGCAGAGCCAGTCCGACGAACAAATAGCCGAGCTGCGCCACGGTCGAATAGGCGGCCAACAGCTTGAGGCGTTCCGCCCGCAGCGCCTGCCAGGAACCCCACAGCACCGCGGCCGCACCCAGGGCCCCGAGCAACTGGCCGGCGGCCGGGGTCAGCACCGCCGGAAACAGATCCAGCCACAGGCGCAGCACCAAGTAGAAGCCGGCCTTCACCACCAGCGCCGAGAGCGCCGCGCTCACCGGCGCTGGGGCGTTGGCGTGGGCCGGCGGCAGCCAGAAGTGCAGCGGAAACAACGCCGTCTTGAGCAGCAGCCCGCCGGTCATGAGCCCCAGCGCCACCCAGGCGGTGGGTTCTGGGCGCAGCGCGGCACCGACCGACGCCAGGTCGAGGCTGCCGTAGCCGGCATACAGCAAGGCGACCCCGGCGAGGTAGGCCATGGAGCCGAGCAGTCCGACCAGCAGGTAGCGCAGTGCGGCCGCGACCGCCGCCGGGGTGCCGCCGAGCGCCGCCAGCGCCACCGCCGCCAGGCCGAGCAGTTCCAGGGTGACGTAGAGGTTGAACAGATCGCCGCTCAGCAGCAGCGCGTTGAGTGCAGCCCACAACAGTAACCACAGCGGCCAAAAGGCCTGGCTGGTGACCGGCTTGGTGAAATAACCGGTGGCGTAGACGCTGCCGGCGAGGGCCACCAGGGCGGTCATGGTCAGCAGCAGCGCCGACAGCGCATCGGCCCGCAGGGCGATGCCCAGGCCCGGCGTCCAGCCGCCAAGGGCGTGGGTCAGAGTGCCGGCTTCGATTACCCCGGCCAAGACGACCAGCGTGACCGCGGTGGTGCCGAGCGCCGCGAGCAAGCCCAGGGCCTGCGCCCGACGTGGCCAGGTCACCGCGCCCAGGACCCCGCCCAGCGGCACGGCGATGGCGAGGATCAGGGCATCACTCGGCATGGTCGTCGTCCCGCTGCAGGCGCCGCCCAAGCGCCAGCGCCAGGGCGGTGGCGCTGATGGCCACCACGATGCCGGTCAGCACCAGGGCGTGCGGCACCGGGTCCGCGGCGGCCTCGGGTCCGCGGAAGGCGATCGCGATCAGGATCAGGAATACGCCCGATCCCATGACGTTTAGCGCCACCAGCTTGCGCAGCAGCGCCGCCTGCAGCAGCGCGGCGCCCAGGCCCAGGGCGGCGAGGATCACGCCTGCAATTCCGTACAGGGCCGCGGTCTCGATCATGGGGTGGTGTCCTTGGCACGGCCGTGCCAACGGGCGGGTGCGCCGCCCAGGTAGGCCAGCACCAGGGTGGCAGCGATCGCCAGGGTGGCGAAGGTCTCGATCGCCAGGATCAGCCCGCCGGCCCAGCCGGCGGGATAGGCCAGGAAGGCATTGCCGGCGAACAGGGTGCCAAGCCCCACGGCCAGGAACATGCCCACCCCGCTGACCGCCAGCGCGCGCACTGCCGGCCCGGCCGGCAGACCGGCGTCCGGCCTCCCCGTCAGGTGCAGGATCACGCCGGCGGCGGCCAGCAGGGCTCCGGCCTGGAAGGCCCCGCCCGGGGCATGGGCGCCGACCCAGAGTTGGTAGCCGGCGCTCAGGATCAGCAGCGGCACCAGCCAGGCGCCGAGCCCGCCGAGTACCTGCCCGGCGACGCGGTACGGGGCAGGGGCGGGGCCGAGCGCCAGCACCCCGAGCACTGCCGCCAGCAGCACGGCCAGCTCCAACAGCGTGTCGTAGGCGCGGAAGTTGAGCAGCACCGCGGTTACCGGGTTGCTGACCCCGCTCTCTGCCAGGTTCCCGGCGACTGCGCCGGCGAGCCGGTCACCGCCGCGCTCCAGGCCGTGCAGCAGTGCCCAGCCGAGGCCCAACGCCAACAGCGCCACGAGCAGGGCGACCGCGGCGCGGTTCCCGCGGCTCGCCGGTTCGGCGGCTGGGTCGGGCGGCAGGTCGCGCAGCGCCGCGAGCAGCAGGGCACCGGACAGTCCGGCCCCGATCGCCGCTTCGGCGAGGGCCACGTCGGGGGCGCGCAGGCGCGCCCAGACCAGTGCCAGGATCAGGCCGAAGGCGACGAACAGGATCACCGCGCGGCGCGGGTCGCGGCTGAGCAGGGCGCCGCTGCCGAGTGTCAGCAGGGCGCCAAGCAGCAGGATATCGAGGACGGCCCAGAGTTCGGCGGTCACGGCTGCGGCTCCCCGGTGCGGCGGCGGGCGTACTGGGCGATCAGGTGGCTGCCGGCGGCGCTGGCGGCCAACACCAACAGCCAGATCAGCACCAGCTTCAGACCGGATCGCAGATCGCCGACCTGCAGCAGCAGCCCCGCGGTCAGCAGGCCCAGCCCGAGGTTGTCTGCCTTGGTCAGGGCGTGCAGGCGACTGTAGATATCGGGCAGGCGCAGCAGCCCGACGGTGCCGGCCAGGTAGAACACCAGCCCGGCGAGGATCAGGAAGGCGGACAGGGCTTCAGACATGGCGGCGGGTGAACGCGATCAGGGCCACCGCGGCGAGCAATGCCAACACCAGGGCGACGTCGTGCAGCGCCGGCAGGGCGAGCAGTGGTTCGAGCAATAGCAACAGACCGACCCCGCCGCTGCCGAGCAGTTGTGCGGCGAGCATGCCCTCGGCGGCGCTGCGGGCGCGCAGCAGCGGCACCAGGCCGGCGACCAGAGTGGCCGCCAGCGCTACCGCCGCCGCACCGAGGAGTTCAGACATGGCGGGTCTCCAGGGTCAGCCCGAATAGTCTGGCGACGGCGGTTTCCAGGCGGCCGAGTTCCGCCACCGCCGCACTGTCGAGGTCCAGAACGTGCACCGACAGGTCGAGGTCCCGCAAATCGGCGGCCAGGGTTCCCGGCAGCAGGCTCACGCAGTTGGCGAACAGGACCCGTGGCCGCCCGCCGGGCAAGCGGCAACGGTAGTCGATGAAGCCAGGCCGGATCCGCAGCCGTGGGCCCAGGGTACGGGCCGCGACATCGATCCCGCCGCGCAGCGATTCCCACAGGAAAAAGCCGCCAAAGCGCAAGGCGCCGCCGATCGAGAACGGCGCCGCGGCGTCGCCCTGGGTCAAGTGCAGACTGGCCCAACTGGCCGCGGCGATCGCCGGCGCGCCCACCAGCCAGGCGGCGGGATCGGTGCCGGCGATCACCAGCCACAAGCCGGCGAACAGCGGCACGCGCACCGCTAACCGCGTCCAGGGCAGGCTAGCCGATGGCGCGCTCATGGGTTCAGCGGCCCGGGCGACGGATCGGGGTCGGCCGCGGCAAGGCGCGGATCGCTATCGGTCGCAAGGCGCGTCGCGCGCCGTCAGGCCGCCACCGCGCGTGCAGTGCCCAGGCGCTACCCAGGACGGCGAGGGTGTAGAGCAGAAGGGTCATGGTCATGTCTCCCGAGGGGGTCATCGTACCTGGTCAGGCCACCTGGCGCAGGCCGCAGGCGCGGTTGGCCGGGACGGCCACGTCCATCAGGCGCGGGTCCTCGAGCACCAGGCCGTTCATTAGGTCAACGTATTCCTGTCGGCCTTGCACCTGTAACCGCGGATTCCAGCGCCGCTCCTCGCCGATGCTGCTCACGGTCATGCCGTGGTAGTCGTGCGCCGGATACACCAGGGTGTCCTCGGGCAGCCGCAGCACGCGGCCGAACAGGCTGTCGTACTGCGCCGCGGGGTCGCCGTTCTGGAAGTCGGTGCGACCGGTACCACGGATCAGCAGGGTGTCGCCGGTGAACACGCGGTCCGGCAGCAGGAAGCTGTAGGAGTCGTCGGTGTGGCCGGGGGTGTAAAGAACCTCCAGGGCCAGGCCGTCAACGCGCAATCGCTCGCCGTCGCGAAAATGCAGCGATACGCAGTCGCTGCCGGTCATCTCGCCCATGGCGGTGGCACATTCGGTGCGTTCGCGCAAGGCGCCCAGGGCCGTGACATGGTCGGCGTGGATATGGGTGTCGACCGCCAGCACCAGGCGCAGATCGAGTTCCTCGATCAGCCGCACGTAGCGTGCGGCGTGTTCCAGGACCGGATCGATCAGCAGCGTCTCGCCGCCGCGCCGCGCGGCGAGCAGGTAGGTATAGGTGGACGAGGTGTGGTCGAACAATTGTCGGAAGATCATCGCGGTTGCTCCTTTGTCAACAGCTGTGGTCAGGCGGTGGCGGCGTCGCTGCCGCGGCGGTCACGGTTCCAGGGCATGCGCGCCAACAGGCGGGCCATGCCGCACCAGCGGGTCAGTCCGGCCGTGATCAGGCCCGCACCGAGCAGTGCGCCCAGCACGAAGAACAGCTCGTGGACCGCGAACCCGAACACCACCTTGAGGATCAGCAGGGCGCCGATGGTGATCTGCACCTGATGTTCCAGCGCGATGGCATGGCCCAGGCGGTGCATCGGCAAGCCCGCGCGTTCCCAGGCCGCAGTGCCACCCTGCAACAGGACCAGATTGCGGTAGCCGGCCTGGTACAGCTGCTGCGCCGCCTGCTGCGCGCGCAGACCCGAATGACAGGTCAGGTACAGCGGTTGCTCCGCGCCGACAGCCGCCTTGCCCAGGCGGCGCTCCAGTCGGGCCGGGGTCAGGTCGTCCAGCGGCAGGGACACCGCGCCGCGAACATGGCCGGCGCGGTATTCCGCCGGGGAGCGCACGTCCACCAGCGCCACGGGCCGGTCGGAAGCCATGCGCGCATGCAGGCGCTCGGGGGTGATGTACAAGCTGTTCTCGGTCATCGTTGCTCCTGTGGGGCCACCATGGCCATGGCCTCAGGATGAGGTCAGCTTAGGGTCGATTCAACCTTGCCACTAATCGAATGACTGGATGCAATACATCGAAAAAAACGAAGTATCCGGGAAGTCGGCCGCGGCCCGGCGGCGGAATGGTGCTGGAAGTCGTGCAGTCGGGCCATGGGACGCTCAGAGCGACACGGCTCAGACGAACAGGTCGGTGCGGGCCGCGGTGGTAATGGCCGCCACGGCGGGGTGCTTGATGCGACGTTCGGCGGAAATGGCATAGAAACGCTCGCGTACCGCGTCGGTGCGGGCGATCAATTGCACGCCGTACTTGGCGACCACGTCGTCCTCGACCGCCGTGGGTGAAGTGAAGATCCCGGTGCCGGCTTCGCCGAATGCCTTCATCAAGGCCCGGTCCTCGAACTCCGCGACCACCCGGGGGCGCACGCCTTCGCGCTCGAACCACTGGTCGAGGGCGCGGCGCAGCGAACTGTTGGGGGTGGGCATCAGCAAAGGCGCCCCGTCCAGGGACTGCGGAAAGTGCTTGCGATACTTCAGCACATCGGGCGGCTTGGCGAAAAAGCTGATCTGTGATTCGCCCAGGACGTGATTGTAGGCGCGGATGTTGAGGGCCGGGCTCACCGGGCTGTCGGCCAGCACTAGGTCGAGTTTGTGCACCGACAGTGCGGCGAGCAGATCCACCAGTGGTGCCTCGTGGCAGACCAGGCGGACCTGCTCGGGCAGACGCGTGACCGGTTCGAGGACCCGGTACGCCAGCAGCTTGGGCACCACCATGGCGACCCCGACGTTCAACACCAACCCCTTGTCCGGTGGGCGGCCCTGCAGCAGATCCTGCAGCTCGCTGCCCAGTCGGAAGATCTCGTCGGCGTAGGAAAAGACCAGCCGCCCGGTGTCGGTCAACACCAGGTTGCGGCCGGACTTCTCGAACAGCGGCGAACCCAGGTTCTCCTCGAGCAGTCGCAACTGACCGCTGATGGTCTGCGGCGTCAGGTGCAGGATTCCGGACGCCCGGGTGATCGATCCCTGGCTGGCGACCACCCAGAAATACCGCAGGTGCTTGAGGTTCAGTTGTTGCATCCTGGTTGGTTAGTTGCCTGGCCGGGTGCGGACTCTGGGAAGCTCAGGCGACAACCATTACCCCGGAACGGGTGCCGGGCAGGCTTGCAAAACATCCGGTTTTCGGGCGCATGAGCCTCTGTTATTCGAAAAATACGAACTGTTCTGCGGGCAATGCCGAACCCAGGGATCGGGCCGCGGCATATGCTTAAGGATCACCGTCAGGCCGGAGGGAACACCATGCAGCTCGATATTCAGGCGACCGACTTTGCGCTAACCGACAGCCTGCGCGAATACGTCGAACGCCGCTCGAGGTTCGAACTGAGCCGCTACCAGCCGGCCGCGATCCGTTTGCAGGTGCGTCTCGGGGACGTCAACGGGCCGCGCGGCGGTGCGGACAAGCGCTGCCGCGTGAGGGTCTGTCTGGTCGGGCAGCCCGAGGTCGTGGTCGAGGATACCCAAGCCGATCTGTACGCCGCGGTGGACCGGGCGCTGGGGCGCGCGGCACGCGCCGTGTCGCGGCGGCTGGGCCGCGCCCGCCGCCAGGAGCGGCACCTGCCGATCGAACCCTCGTCCCACCTCTGATCGCCCGGGCCGCCTGCGGGCAAGCCCCGTCAGCGCTCTGCGGCGGTGCCGGATCGGGTCAGCTCGGCGCGCAGGGCTTGGATCTCTACTCGCAGGCTCCGCAGCTCCGCCTCCAGGGTCACTGTCTCGCCGTCGATGTGGCCGACCACCCGGGCGGTCTGCTGCTCGTGTTCCGTCGCCTGTTCCGATTGGATCGCATTGACGATCACCGCGATGAACAGATTCAGCAGCGTGAAGGTCGAGACCAGGATGAAGACCACGAAGAAGCCCCAGGCCCAGGGATAGTTCTCCATCACCGGTCGGGCTATGCCCATGGACCAGCTTTCCAGGGTCATGACCTGGAACAGGGTGTAGGCACTCTCGCCCAGGGTGCCGAACCAATGCGGAAAGCCATCGCCGAACAGGTTGGTGGCGACCACCGCGCCGACGTAGAAGATGATGCAGATTACGGCGAATACCGAACCCAGGCCGGGGATGGCCCGCAGCAGGCCGGCGACGACACGGCGCATGCTGGGCACCACGCTCAACAGGCGCATCACCCGCAGCACCCGCAGCGAACGCAGCACGGCCCAGGCCTCCGAGGCGGGCACCAGCGCAATGGCCACCACGCTGAAGTCGAACAGACTCCAGGGGTCGCGGAAAAAGGCCAGGCGGTGCGCCAGGATGCGCAACGCGATCTCGATCACGAATACCGCCAGGATGAGGCGATCTGCCGCCACCAGCCAAGCGCCCCAGCTGGCCATCATCCGATCGCTGGTTTCCATCCCGAGGATCACCGCGTTGACCAGGATTAGGACGGTGATCGTCCGTTGGATCGGTCGTGACTCGATCCGGTCGGCGAGGCGCAAGCGCCAGTGCCGGGCGTGCTGCGCGGCGCCCTCAAGGATCGTCGGGTGCCGGGGCGGGTTGAGATTCTGGGTCAGATCGTCAGACATGAGGTGACAGGTCCGTGGGGTGGCGTTGGCTGGTGTGTCGAGGGAGCGTCGACAGGCGCGGCCAGGCGGTGGCTACTGGCAGCTGGCCCGCCAGCTGCAGGGCGCCGGCAAGGCTGCCTGCGCGTCTCTCCCCGGCACAGTTGCCGGGGATTCGGTCGGATGGACGCTTGGCGTCAAACATGTCGCGGCACTCCGGGTGGCTGGATCTGCTGCAATGCCCGGACCGGAATGCGGTACCGAGCCCTGACGCTCGCCAGATGGGGGCGCTGCGGGCCGAAATCCATAGGGTCGTCCAAGCGCCGGGATCGACTTGCTCTTATTGACTGGCTGACGGGCGGCCTCTAGAATCTGCGCCTCGGTTTTGGGTATTCGGGCCGGTTCTGGCGGATCCAGGCCAGGACGGGAGCCCGGTGCCGTTTTCTCGAACCCCGGCCACGGGGTTTTTTCATAATGGCCGCCGCACCTGTCGTTCAGGCTGCCGGCGAGTCACGGGAAATGGGCCTCGGGCCCATTTTTTGTTTTGGTGGTCGATCGGGGAGCGATGTACAAGGCGCCGCAGGCATTGTTGGACCTGGTTCGTGGGGTGGTGGAGTCCATGGATTACGAGTTCGTCGGACTGGAATACCTGACCCGCCCGGCCGCAGGGCACTTGTTACGCGTCTACATTGATACGGCGCAGGGGGTGGTGGTGGAAGACTGTGCGGCGGTGAGCCGGCAGTTGGGCGGGGTACTGGATGTTGAAGACCCGATTCCTGGCGAGTACACGCTGGAAATCTCGTCGCCGGGACTGGATCGGCCACTGTTCGAACCCGCACATTTTGCGCGCTTCGTGGGCCGTGAGGCGAAGTTGCGCCTGGTTCGCCCCCGCGACGGGCGCCGCAATTTCAAAGGGGTAATCACCGGGATAGAAGGCGACATGGTGCAGCTGTCGGTGGACGGCGCGGCGGTGACAGTGCCGTTCCAGGACATCGACAGCGCCCGGTTGGTCCCGGCGTTCTGAATCGGAAGAGTGATCGAATGAACAAAGAGATCTTGCTCGTAGTGGACGCCGTTTCGAACGAAAAGGGCGTCGACAAGGACATCATATTCCAGGCGATCGAGGCGGCCCTGGCGTCGGCGACGCGCAAGAAGCATGGCGGCGAGATCGAAGTGCGGGTGGCGATCGACCGCCAGACCGGCGACTACGAGACGTTCCGGCGCTGGGAGGTCGTGGATCCGGCCGAGGGCGAGTTGCTGGAACACCCCTTGTCGCAGATCACGCTGGACGCGGCACGCTCCGAGGACCCGGACATCCAACCCGGCGATTATATCGAAGACGACCTGGAGTCGATCGAGTTCGGCCGCATCGCCGCCCAGACCGCCAAACAGGTCATAGTGCAGAAGGTGCGCGAGGCCGAGCGCGCCAAGGTGGTGGAGGCCTACAAGGACCGCGTCGGCGAGCTGATCACCGGGGTGGTCAAGCGGGTGGAGCGCGGCAGCCTGGTGCTGGACCTGGGCAACAACGCCGAGGCCCTGGTGCCCAAGAGCGAGATGGTTCCCAAGGAGTCGGTACGTACCGGCGACCGCCTCCGCGGCTACCTGTACGAAGTGCGGCCCGAGCCGCGCGGCCCGCAGTTATTCGTGTCGCGCACCTCGCCGGAGTTGCTCAAAGAGCTGTTCAAGCTCGAAGTCCCCGAGGTGGGCGAAGGTCTGATCGAGCTGCGCGGCGCCGCCCGTGACCCTGGGCTGCGCGCCAAGATCGCCGTCCGCTCGCTGGACCCACGCATCGATCCGGTGGGGGCCTGTGTCGGGATGCGCGGTTCGCGGGTGCAGGCGGTATCCAACGAGCTGGCCGGCGAGCGTGTCGACATCATCCTGTGGGACGACAACCCCGCGCAGTTCGTGATCAACGCCATGTCGCCGGCGGACGTCGTGTCCATCGTCGTGGACGAGGAGACGCACAGCATGGACGTCGCGGTGAAGGACGAAAATCTCTCCCAGGCCATCGGCCGCGGTGGCCAGAACGTCCGCCTCGCCAGCCAGTTGACCGGCTGGGAGCTCAACGTGATGAGCGAGGAGCAGGCCGCAGAGAAGAGTGAGTCCGAGGCGCAGGGATTCATCGAGCGGTTCATGGAGCAGCTGGCCGTTGACGCCGAGGTGGCCGCCATCCTGGTCCAGGAGGGCTTCACCACCATCGACGAGATCGCCTACGTGCCGCTGCCGGAGATGCTGACGATCGAGGAGTTCGACGAGGATATGGTCAACGAGTTGCGCGAGCGGGCCAAAGACGCCCTGCTGACGCGCGCGATCGCCAAGGAGGAAAGCTTCCCGGATGCCGAGCCGGCGGCAGACCTGCTGGCAATGGATGGCATGGACGAGGTGCTGGCCCGAGTCCTGGCTGCGCGGGGCGTGGTGACCATGGAAGACCTCGCCGAGCAGTCGGTGGACGAACTGCTGGAGATAGAAGGAATGGACGAAGACCGTGCCGGTCGACTGATCATGACCGCACGCGCACCCTGGTTCGCGGATGCTGAGCAGAGCCGGGCAGATTAATCGGGAGGGCAGGGCATGAGTGAAGTGACGGTTACGCAACTGGCCTCCGACGTCGGCATACCCGTCGATCGCTTGCTGAAACAGCTGGGCGATGCGGGGATCGAAAAGGTCAACGCCGACGATGTGATCACCGAGCAGGAGAAAATCGACCTGCTGAACCACCTGCGCAAGAGCCACGGCAAGAAAGAGGCCGGCGAAGCGGCGGGACCGCGCAAGATCACCCTGAAACGCAAGACCACCACCGAACTGCGCCAGCCGGTGGCGACCGTCCCGCGCGGTCCTGGCGCCCGGGCTGGTCGGGTTGCCGCACCGAGCAAGACGGTGAGCGTCGAGGTGCGGCGCAAGCGCACCTACGTCAAGCGCGAGGCGGTACCGGATACCGACGAGCTGCTGCAACAGGCCGAGGCGGCCCAGCGGGCCCTCGCCGAGCAGGACGAACAGCGGCGCCAGATCGACGCCGAGTCAGAGGCCCGCCGCAAGGCCGAAGAGGAGCGTCGGCGCCTGGCCGAAGAGGAACGCCAGCGGGCCGATGAAGCCCGGCGCAAGGCCGAGGAAGAGATCCAGCGCAAGGCCGATGAGGAGGCGCGCGCCAAGGCGGCGGAGGCCGAGCGCGTGCGGGTCGAGGCCGAACAACGCAAGACCCAGGACAAGGCCGGCAAGAAGCCGAAAAAGGGCCGCTGGGGTGGCGGTCCTGAGGCCGAGACGGCCGAGGTGCGGCAAGGCCGCAAGGAGCTGCACGTTGCCGAGGGCAAGCGCGGCAAGCGCAAGCCCGGCAAACGGGTCGCGACGCGAGACGCGGCGGTCGATCAGCAGCATGGCTTCCAGCGCCCGACCGCGCCGGTCACCAAGGATGTCCCGATCCCGGAGTCGATCACTGTCGGCGAACTCGCCCAAAGGATGTCGGTAAAGGCATCGGAGGTGATCAAGGGGCTGATGAAAATGGGCATGATGGTCACCATCAACCAGGCCATAGATCAGGACACGGCGGCACTGGTGGTGGGTGAGTTGGGGCATAACCCGGTGTTCCAGAAAGACGAGGACATCGAAGAGGAGATCCTGGCGCAGGCTGCCGAGAGTGAGGAACACGGCGAGGCCGAGCAGCGCGCACCGGTGGTCACCATCATGGGGCACGTCGACCACGGCAAGACCTCGCTGCTGGACTACATTCGCGAGACCCGCGTGGCGGCCGGTGAGGCGGGTGGCATCACCCAGCACATCGGTGCCTATCACGTCCAGACCGACCGCGGGATGGTCACCTTCCTCGACACCCCGGGGCATGCCGCCTTCTCGGCGATGCGCGCCCGCGGTGCCCAGGTGACCGATATCGTCATCCTGGTGGTGGCGGCGGACGACGGTGTGATGCCGCAGACCAAGGAGGCGATCCAACACGCCCGCGCGGCCGGTGTCCCCATCGTCGTGGCGGTCAACAAGATCGACAAGCCCGATGCCAACCCGGACCGGGTGATGCAGGAATTGGTTGCGCAGGAAGTGGTCCCCGAGGAGTGGGGTGGCGACTCGCAGTTCGTCAAGGTGTCTGCCAAGACTGGCGAGGGCATAGACGCGCTGCTTGAGTCCATCCTGCTGCAGGCCGAGGTGCTGGAACTCAAGGCAGTGCGCGATGGCCTGGCCAAGGGCACCATCGTCGAATCGAGCCTGGACAAGGGCCGCGGCCCGGTGGCGACAGTGCTGGTGCAGTCCGGCACCCTGCGGCGCGGCGACGTGGTGGTGGCGGGCGGCGAGTTCGGCCGCGTGCGCGCCATGTTCGACGAGGCGGGCCGCTCGGTCAAAGAGGCGGGACCCTCGATCCCGGTGCAGTTGCTCGGCCTGTCGGGCACGCCCAACGCCGGTGACGACCTGGTGGCCCTGCCGGACGAGAAGAAGGCCCGCGAAGTGGCGGAGCTGCGCCGCGAGCGTTTCCGCGACACGCGCCTGGCCGAGCAGAAGGCGGCCAAGCTGGATCAGTTGTTCTCGCGCATGGCCGAAGGCCAGATCAACTACGTCAACATCATCGTCAAGGCCGACGTGCAGGGTTCGGTAGAGGCGCTCAAAGAGTCGCTGCTCAAGCTCGGGTCCGACGAGGTCAGGGTCAGGGTCGTGGCGGCGGGCGTGGGTGCCATCAACGAGTCCGATGCCAACCTGGCGTTGACCTCGGAAGCGATCATGATCGGTTTCAATGTGCGCGCCGATGCATCGGCGCGCCGGGTGATCGAGGAAAAGGGCATCGACCTGCGCTACTACTCGATCATCTACGAGGTGATCGACGACGTGAAGAAGGCCATGTCGGGCCTGCTCAGCCCCGAGGTCAAGGAAGAAATCATCGGCCTGGCCGAGGTGCGCGATGTGTTCCGCTCCTCCAAGTTCGGCGCCATCGCAGGCTGCATCGTGGTCGAGGGCGTGGTCAAGCGGCACAGCCCGATCCGGGTGCTGCGCGACAACGTGGTGATCTACGAAGGTGAACTCGAATCGCTGCGGCGCTACAAGGACGACGTCAACGAGGTCCGGGCAGGCACCGAGTGCGGGATCGGCGTCAAGAACTACAACGACGTCAGGCCGCGCGATCAGATCGAGGTGTTCGAGCGTACCGAAGTGGCGCGCGAGATCTGAGGCGGTCGCGGCGATGCACCATGAGTTTGGCCGCGAGGAGCGGGTCGGCGCAGAGATGCGCCGCGAACTGGCGCAATTGATCCGCGACGAGGTCAACGATCCGCGGATCGGCAATCCGACCATCCAGGAGGTGCGGGTGAGCCGCGATCTGTCGCAGGCCAAGGTCTATTTCACCGTGCTCGATGAAGGCCAGGCCAAGCAGACCGGCCGGGTGCTGGAAAAGGCGGCGGCGTTTCTGCGGCGACGCCTGAGCGACCGCATCAAGCTGCGCACCATCCCCCAGTTGCACTTCGTTTACGACAAGTCGGTAAACGAAGGGATGCGGCTGGAGGCACTGATCGCGCAGGCCGTCTCGCACGACCGCGACGGTCACGGAGAGGACTGATGGCCAACCGCCGACCGCGCGGCCGCAACGTCACCGGCATCCTGCTGCTGGACAAGCCGCTGGGGATTACCTCCAATCACGCTCTGCAGCAGGTCAAGCGCCTGTTCAACGCTGCCAAGGCAGGCCATACCGGCAGCCTGGATCCGCTTGCCGATGGACTGTTGCCGGTCTGCCTGGGCGCCGCGACCAAACTGTCGGCCTACTTGCTGGACGCCGACAAACGCTACTGGGTGCGGGTGCGCCTGGGCATCACCACCACCACCGGTGATGCCGAAGGCGAACTGCGCGAGACGCGCCCGACCGACCGGGTGACCGAGCAGGCGATCCGCGAGCTGCTGCCCCGCTTCACGGGCAGGATCCAGCAATTGCCACCGATGTATTCGGCCCTCAAACACCAGGGCCAGCGGCTTTATAAACTGGCCCGGGCGGGGGTCGAGGTGGAACGCGAGCCGCGCGAGATCACCATCCATCGCCTGGACCTGGTACGGACCGAGCTGCCGGAGTTCGAACTGGACGTGCACTGCTCCAAGGGGACCTACGTGCGCACCCTGGCCGAGGACATCGGCGCGGCCCTGGGCTGCGGCGCGCATGTCAGTGCGCTGCGCCGCACCGGAGTCGGTCCCTATGGCGAGAACGGCATGGTGACCATGGCGCAGGTGGAGGCGGCCGCGCAGGAAGGTTACGCGGCGCTCGACGCCCTGCTGGAGCCTATCGATTCGGCGCTGGGTAGCTGGCCGGCGGTGCGCCTGTCGGTCGACGCCGCTTACTACCTGAAGCTGGGCCAGCCGGTGCTGGTGCCCAAGGCCCCGACCGAAGGGCTGGTGCGCTTATACGATGCCAACGAGGCCTTCCTCGGTCTGGGCGAGGTCGAGGACGACGGTCGCATCGCGCCGCGGCGCCTGATGGCGGCTGGCTGACAAGGCAAGCAAAATCGGCGACAATCCGCACCCCGATAGGGTTGACCGGCGCAAGTCGCCGGGCGGCCACTGAACCGCCCTCCCGCGAGGGCGTTTTTCCATCCGGCCCGTTCCAGCTGAACTCATTGTTGGCGGAACCTCGAGACGGCCGAAACCGCAGGAGCATCTGCCATGACAATGAGTGCAGCACAAAAGAAGTCGATCGTTGAACAGTACCAGCGCGGCGCCACCGATACCGGCTCGCCCGAGGTGCAGGTCGCGCTGTTGACCGCGCGCATCAGCGAGCTGACCCCGCATTTCCAGGAGCACAAGAAGGACCATCACTCCCGCCAGGGGCTGGTGCGACTGGTCAACCAGCGCCGCAAACTGCTCGACTACCTCAAGAAGACGGAAGTCGAACGCTATCGCGATCTCATTCAGTGCCT